>NZ_JBNPJV010000048.1:0-73039 GCF_050312585.1 Pseudomonas sp. R19M | reverse complement strand
CTCCCACATTTTGACCGTGGACGCCGGGCAATTGTGGGAGGGGCGGTGCGACGATTCGACTTGCTCCCGATAGCGTCCTCAAGGGCGCTGCATGAACGCCTGATGCATCTGATCCAGGGTTTCAAAATGCCAAGTCGGCTTCTCGGCATTCAGCTCTTCAAAACTGCCAAACCCATACCCTACCGCCGCCGAATCCAACCCATTGCTTCGTGCTCCGATCAGGTCATGCTTGCGATCCCCAATCATCAAGGTGGTGGCCGGGTCCAACTGTTCTTCGTGCATCAAGTGAGCGATCAGCTCGACCTTGTTGGTGCGCGTACCATCCAGCTCGCTGCCGTAGATCACCTTGAAGTGCCGGGCAAAGTCGAAATGCCGCGCGATCTCGCGGGCAAATACCCATGGCTTGGAGGTCGCCACATATAGCTGGCGGCCTTGGTCGTTCAGCGCTTCGAGCAAGGGCATCACGCCGTCGAACACGCGGTTCTCATAGAGCCCGGTGACCTTGAAGCGCTCGCGGTAGAAGTTCACCGCTTCCCACGCCTTGGCTTCATCAAAACCGTAGTACTGCATGAACGCTTGCAGCAGCGGCGGGCCGATGAAGTGTTCCAGCTTGGTCAGGTCCGGCTCATCAATGCCGAGCTTGCCGAGGGCGTACTGGATCGAGCGGGTGATGCCCTCGCGCGGGTCGGTGAGGGTGCCATCCAGGTCGAACAGTACGGTGGGGTAATGCAAGGTCATTGATCGAATCCTTCGGCCAGGTGCAGGTCTTTGAGCTTCACGTAGTTCGCGGCGCTGTAGGTGAAAAAGGCGCGCTCCTTGTCAGTCAGTGCGCGAACCTGTTTAACCGGGCTGCCCACGTACAGAAAGCCGCTGTCGAGTTTCTTGCCCGGCGGCACCAGGCTGCCGGCACCGATGATCACGTCATCTTCGACCACGGCGCCGTCCATGACGATGCTGCCCATGCCGATCAACACCCGGCTGCCTACGCTGCAGCCGTGCAGCATGACTTTATGGGCGACCGTCACGTCATCGCCGATCAGCAGCGGAAAACCGTCCGGGTTGAAGGGGCCGGCATGGGTGATGTGCAACACGCAGCCGTCCTGCACGCTGGTGCGCGCACCGATGCGGATACGGTGCATGTCGCCGCGAATCACGGTCAATGGCCATACCGAGCTGTCGGCGCCAATTTCGACATCGCCGATCACCACCGCCGAAACATCGACAAACGCCCCGGCGCCCAGGGTTGGCGTGTGGTTCTGATAGCTGCGAAGGGTCACGATAGCCTCTCTCTCTTTTGCTGATAGCTGCGGTGGGCATTGATTGTAATTAAGATGGCCCCATCTTTGTCTTATCCGTTTCCTCAGCCAAGGTGCCAACCGTGAGCGCGAACAACCCACTTCTGCAGTCCTACGACCTGCCGCCGTTCTCGGCGATCCGTGCCGAGCACGTCCAGCCGGCCATCGAACAGATCCTCGCCGACAACCGTGTCGCCATCGAAGGCATCCTGCAAAGCCAGGGTAAAAATCCGACATGGGCCGGGCTGGTCCTGGCGATGGACGAACTGAACGACCGCCTGGGCGCCGCCTGGAGCCCGGTCAGCCACCTCAACGCCGTGTGCAACAGCGCCGAACTGCGCGAAGCCTACGAGGCATGTCTGCCCGCGTTGAGCGCCTACTCCACTGAAATGGGCCAGAACCGCGCACTGTTCCAGGCTTTCGAAGCCTTGGCCAACAGCCCGGAAGCGGCCGGCTTCGATGTGGCGCAAAAAACTATCCTGGAACATGCCCTGCGTGACTTCCGCCTGTCGGGTATCGATTTGCCGCCTGAGCAGCAAAAACGTTACGCCGAAGTGCAGAGCAAGCTGTCGGAGCTGGGCAGCAAATTTTCCAACCAGTTGCTGGACGCCACCCAGGCCTGGACCAAGCATGTGACCGATGAGACCCGCCTGGCTGGCCTGACCGACTCGGCCAAGGCGCAAATGGCCGCTGCCGCCCAGGCCAAGGGGCTCGACGGTTGGCTGATCACCCTGGAGTTCCCGAGTTACTACGCGGTGATGACCTACGCCCAGGACCGCGCCCTGCGCGAAGAAGTCTACGCGGCCTATTGCACACGTGCGTCGGACCAAGGCCCGAATGCCGGTCAGAACGATAACGGGCCGGTGATGGAACAGATCCTCGACCTGCGTCAGGAGCTTGCTCAACTGCTGGGCTACGCCTCTTTCTCGGAACTGAGCCTGGCCACCAAGATGGCCGAGTCCAGTGACCAGGTGCTGAGTTTCTTGCGTGACCTGGCCAAGCGCAGCAAGCCGTTTGCCGCCCAGGACCTGCAACAGCTCAAGGCTTACGCCGCCGAACAAGGCTGCGCCGACTTGCAAAGCTGGGACAGCGGTTTCTACGGTGAAAAACTCCGAGAGCAGCGCTACAGCGTGTCCCAGGAGGCCCTGCGCGCCTACTTCCCGATCGACAAAGTGTTGAGCGGGTTGTTCGCCATTGTGCAGCGTCTGTACGGCATCGAGATCGCCGAGCAAAAAGGTTTCGATACCTGGCATCCGGACGTGCGTCTGTTTGAAATCAAGGAAAACGGCCAGCATGTCGGCCGTTTCTTCTTCGACCTGTACGCCCGCGCCAACAAGCGTGGCGGTGCCTGGATGGACGGCGCCCGCGACCGCCGCCGCACGATCGATGGCGTGCTGCAAAGCCCGGTGGCTAACCTGGTGTGCAACTTCACCCCGGCCGACAGCGGCAAGCCTGCGCTGCTGACCCACGACGAAGTGACCACCTTGTTCCACGAGTTCGGCCACGGCCTGCACCACCTGCTGACCCGCGTTGAACACGCCGGCGTGTCCGGCATCAACGGCGTGGCCTGGGACGCGGTGGAGTTGCCGAGCCAGTTCATGGAGAACTGGTGCTGGGAGCCGGAAGGCCTGGCGTTGATCTCCGGTCACTATGAAACCGGTGAGCCGCTGCCGCAGGACTTGCTGGAGAAAATGCTCGCGGCGAAGAACTTCCAGTCGGGCCTGATGATGGTGCGCCAGTTGGAATTCTCGCTGTTTGACTTCGAACTGCACGCCACTCACGGCGATGGCCGCACGGTCGCGCAGGTGCTCGAGGGCGTGCGTGATGAGGTTTCGGTGATGCGCCCGCCGGCCTACAACCGCTTCCCCAACAGCTTCGCGCATATCTTCGCGGGTGGTTACGCGGCGGGTTATTACAGCTACAAGTGGGCCGAAGTGCTGTCGGCGGATGCCTTCTCCAAATTCGAAGAAGACGGCGTGCTCAATCCCGAGACTGGCCGTGCCTTCCGTGAGGCGATCCTGGCCCGTGGCGGTTCCCAGGAACCGATGGTGCTGTTCGTCGATTTCCGCGGACGCGTGCCGTCGATTGACGCACTCTTGCGCCACAGCGGCCTGAGTGAGGACGCGGCAGCATGAGTGAAGGGCCTGTGATTACCAAAAAGCAATTTATCGCCGGGGCGGTCTGCCCGGCGTGCAGCGAGCCGGACAAGTTGAAAATGTGGACCGAGGACAGCGTGCCACATCGTGAATGCGTGGCCTGCGGCTATACCGATACGCTCAATGATCAAGGGCTGTCGGTGCCCAGGGAATTGGGCACGCGGGTCAATACATCGGCGTTGAAAGCGCCTGATCCGAAGGTGCAGGCGGTACAGTTTTTTCCTAATCCGAAGCTGAAAAAAGACTAAAAAAAAGCGGGGCACCCAGTGCCTGATGCCTCTTAGTTAAGGATTAACGCGGTCCCTGTGGGAGGGGGCTTGCTCCCGATAGGCCGCGCAGCGGTCTCAAAAATGGGCCTGCTACGCAGTCCATCGGGAGCAAGCCCCCTCCCACAATTTATCCATCGCCCGCTTTATCGCTTAACTGAGAGGCATCAGGCACTGGATGCCCCGCTTTTTTTTGCGACTCAATGGCGTGTAGTCACAGCTTTTTCTCGTCGCTTGCCGAAGTGGTAATCCAGCTTTTCATCGAGCACAGGGCAAAGGCGCTGGTGCTGCAATCGCCATTGGCCAAGGCGGTGCGCAACTTGTCGATATCGGCTTTCATCATGTAGCGAACGCCGTCCTTGAAGCCATTGCTGGTGCCGAAGCCGCCCAGGGTCATTTCGTTCAGCGCATCTTCCTTGCTCCACCCCTGCACGACCACGCGATACATCGCTGCCATCAGGCCGGTGCGGTCAGAGCCGTGTTTGCAGTGCATCAACACCGGGCCGTTGGCCTGGGCCTGTTGAATGGCGCGCAGCGCCGCGAGCACGTCGGTGTCGTCGACATGGTTGGTGCGATAGGTCAGTTGAACCTGTTTGATATCCGTCGATTTCAGCCAGCTGGCGTCCGATTCCGGCAGGAAATTGATGACCGTGCCAATCTTGAGTTTTTCCAGCACAGGCACTGCACTGCTGTCCGGCAACGCGCTGCGATAGAGCGTGGGCGTCATCTGGTGCAGGTTGAATTGGTCGCCCACGGGCTGGGCCCATTCCGGCGAGCGCGTCGATGGGGCGTCCTCGGCTTGAGCGTGAACGCTTGCGAACAGTGCCATGAACACCAGGCCGAAGGCGGGCAGCAATCGAATCTTGAACATGCGCTTTGTAACCGAATAGGGAAATGGCTGATGGGCCACAGATTCGCCTACAGGCGGTCAACAGGGCGTGAGGTCCTCGTCAAAGAATTGTGAACAGTCGGTACTGATCTGTTGTTTTTTTGCAGCTCAGTTGACTATTCCAAATCCTTAGGCTGCTATCATTTGTAACTATTGGTTGCCAGGATGTGTCATGCCTGTGAATCCATGCCTTCACGCTGCTCCCAGAAGTGGCGGACAAACCCGTGACCCCATGATGAGGTGCCCCCATGTCTGATCAAGATCAAGACAACCCGCGGCGCGACTTTTTGCGCAAATCCTTGACCTTGATCCCGGTGGTCACGGTTGCCAGCACCAGCCTTGGCGGTTCAATGCTGATGGCCACGCCGGAGCCTGCGCAGGCGGCACCGGCCAAGGTGCCTGCGAGCGACAAAGCCTACGAGCCGAGTTATTTCACCGCTGAAGAATGGGCGTTTATCAACGCTGCCGTCGCCCGACTGATTCCCGCCGATGCCCAGGGCCCTGGCGCATTGGAAGCGGGAGCCCCGGAATATATCGACCGTCAGATGAACACGCCTTACGCCAGTGGCGCGCTGTGGTTCATGCAAGGCCCGTTCAATGCCGATGCAGCTCCCGAGATGGGCTGGCAGAGCAAATTGGTGCCCAAGGAGATCTACCGCCTGGGTATCGCCGCGACTGATGCATGGTCGAAAGCGTTCAACGGTAAAGTTTTTGCTGCGCAAGACAGCGCTACCCAGGATGACATGTTGCGTCGTCTTGAGGCGGGCGGCAGTGAAGTGAGTGCACATTTTGAAGCGGTGCCGGCGAAGATGTTCTTCAACCTGCTGCTGCAAAACACCAAGGAAGGCTTCTTTTGCGACCCGATCCACGGGGGCAACAAAGGCATGGTCGGCTGGACCATGATCGGCTTCCCCGGCGCCCGCGCCGATTTCATGGATTGGGTGGAACGCAACGAGCAATACCCCTTCCCGGCTGTTTCCATCCGCGGCGAGAGGGCATAAACGTGGCGACCATCATGAAGAAAGTGGATGCGGTGATCGTAGGCTTTGGCTGGACCGGCGCGATCATGGCCAAGGAGCTGACGGAGGCTGGCCTCAACGTGGTAGCGCTGGAGCGCGGCCCGATGCAGGACACTTACCCGGACGGCAACTATCCCCAGGTCATCGACGAACTGACCTACAGCGTGCGTAAAAAACTCTTTCAGGACATCTCCAAGGAGACGGTGACCATTCGCCACAGTGTGAATGATGTCGCCCTGCCTAACCGTCAGCTGGGTGCGTTCCTGCCGGGCAATGGCGTAGGTGGCGCGGGTTTGCACTGGTCGGGGGTGCATTTTCGCGTCGACCCGATCGAGTTGCGCATGCGCAGCCACTATGAAGAGCGCTACGGTAAGAACTTCATTCCCAAAGACATGACCATCCAGGACTTCGGCGTCAGCTACGAAGAACTGGAGCCGTTTTTCGACTACGCGGAAAAAGTCTTCGGCACCTCCGGCCAGGCCTGGACCGTCAAAGGCCAGTTGGTGGGTGAAGGCCGTGGCGGCAACCCGTATGCGCCGGACCGCTCCAACCCGTTCCCGTTGGAGGCGCAAAAAAATACCGTTTCTGCTCAGCTTTTTCAGAAAGCCGCTACCGAGGTCGGTTACAAGCCTTACAACCTGCCATCGGCCAATACGTCGGGGCCGTACACCAACCCTTACGGCGCGCAGATGGGGCCGTGCAACTTCTGCGGTTTCTGCAGCGGTTACGTGTGCTACATGTACTCCAAGGCCTCGCCGAACGTAAACATTCTGCCGGCTCTGCGCCAAGTGCCGAATTTCGAGCTGCGGCCCAATTCCCACGTGCTCAAGGTCAACCTCGACAGCACCGGGAAAAAAGCCACCGGCGTGAGCTACATCGACGCCCAGGGCCGGGAGTGCGAGCAGCCGGCGGATCTGGTGATCCTCGGTGCCTTCCAGTTCCATAACGTGCGCTTGATGCTGCTGTCGGGAATCGGCAAACCCTACGACCCGATTACCAATGAGGGCGTGGTGGGCAGGAACTTCGCCTACCAGAACATGGGCACCATCAAAGCCTTCTTCGACAAGGACACCCACACCAACAACTTCATCGGTGCGGGCGGCAATGGCGTGGCCATCGACGACTTCAACGCGGACAACTTCGACCATGGGCCACACGGCTTTGTTGGCGGCTCGCCGATGTGGGTCAACCAGGCGGGTAGCCGGCCGATTGCCGGTACCTCCAACCCACCGGGCACCCCGGCCTGGGGCAGTGCCTGGAAACGCGCCACTGCGGATTACTACACCCACCAAGTATCGATGGACGCCCACGGCGCTCATCAATCCTACCGGGGTAACTACCTGGACCTGGACCCGGTGTACCGCGATGCGTACGGCCAACCGCTGCTGCGGATGACGTTCGACTGGCAGGAAAACGACATCAAGATGAACCGATTCATGATCGAGAAAATGGGCAAGGTCGCCGAAGCGATGAACCCCAAAGCCATTGCCGTACTCGGTAAAAAGGTCGGGGAGCACTTCAACACGGCGTCCTACCAGACCACCCACCTCAACGGCGGCGCGATCATGGGCACCAACCCGAAGACCAGTGCGTTGAATCGCTATCTGCAGAGTTGGGATGTGCACAACGTGTTTGTTCCGGGGGCTTCCGCGTTCCCACAAGGCTTGGGCTACAACCCTACCGGCCTGGTGGCGGCGTTGACCTATTGGTCGGCGCGGGCGATCCGCGAGCAGTACCTGAAAAACCCCGGCCCGCTGGTACAGGCATAAGGAGCGATGAGCATGAAAGCATTCGTTATCGCCTCTCTGGCGGCCTCACTGGGTTTATTCAGCAGTTGCTCGGTCAGTGCGGCTGAAACCGATTTGATCAAACAGGGCGAATACCTGGCCCGCGCCGGCGACTGCGTGGCCTGTCACACCGCCAAGGGCGGCAAGCCCTTTGCCGGTGGCCTGCCGATGGAAACCCCGATCGGCGTGATCTATTCCACCAACATCACGCCGGACAAGACGGGCCTGGGCGACTACAGCTTCGAAGACTTCGACAAGGCCGTGCGTCATGGCGTCGCCAAGAACGGTAGTACGCTTTACCCGGCGATGCCCTACCCGTCTTATGCACGCGTCAGCGACAGCGACATGCAGGCGTTGTACGCGTATTTCATGAAGGGTGTCGAGCCGGTCGCCCAAGCGAACAAGGACAGCGAGATTCCCTGGCCCTTGAGCATGCGCTGGCCCTTGGCGGCGTGGCGCTGGATGTTTGCCCCGGCTGTACAGGCGCAACCGGCCCAGGCTGCGGCCGACCCGGTGATCAGCCGTGGCGCTTACCTGGTAGAAGGCCTGGGCCATTGCGGCGCTTGCCATACACCGCGAGCCTTGACCATGCAGGAAAAAGCCCTGAGTGCGACTGACGGCAATGCGTTCCTGTCCGGCAGTGCGCCACTGGAAGGCTGGATCGCGAAAAGCCTGCGTGGCGACCACAAGGACGGCCTTGGCAGTTGGAGCGAAGCGCAGCTGGTGCAATTCCTCAAGACCGGCCGCAGTGATCGCAGCGCCGTGTTTGGTGGCATGAGCGACGTTGTAGTCCACAGCATGCAGTACATGTCGGAAGATGACCTGACGGCGATCGCCCGTTACCTCAAGAGCCTGCCGGCGGTCGATCCGCAGGATCAGCCGCACCAGTACGACAAACAGGTGGCTGAGGCATTGTGGAAAGGCGATGACAGCAAGCCGGGCGCGTCGGTCTACATCGACAATTGCGCGGCCTGCCATCGCACGGACGGCCATGGTTATACGCGGGTGTTCCCGGCGTTGGCGGGTAACCCGGTACTGCAGACGACGGACGCCACGTCGTTGATCAACATCGTGTTGAACGGCGGTACCTTGCCAGCGACCCACACCGCACCGTCGACCTTCACCATGCCCGCTTTCGCCTGGCGTCTGTCGGACCAGGAAGTGGCGGATGTGGTCAGTTTTGTTCGCGGCAGCTGGGGTAACCAGGGGGCCCCCGTGAAGGCCAGCGATGTGGCAGACCTGCGCAAGAGTGATATGCGCACCACCTCCGGCGATGACCTTGGGCAAGTGACGAACAAGCACTGATCCGCACTGGCCGCCAAACGGCACTGGTCAGAAACCTTGCGCCTCGATACTGTATATAAAAACAGTATCGAGGCGTTTTCATGTCTACTGCGCTGCCGCCCCGTGGCCGGGGCACGGCCACCAACCTGCACAACCGCTTTGCGCCTACCGTCAGCGTGGCCGAGGACGACGGCTGGTTTCAGGAGGTGCCGCCGACCCAAGGCACCGAAGTGCGTATCGAAACGGCCAAGTCCATCATCACCCGCAACAACTCGCCGGATTTGCCGTTTGATCGTTCGATCAACCCCTATCGCGGCTGCGAGCATGGCTGTATCTACTGCTATGCACGGCCCAGTCATGCCTATTGGGACATGTCGCCAGGGCTGGATTTCGAAACCCGGCTGATCGCCAAGACCAATGCCGCCGATGTGCTGGAGCAACAGTTGTCCAAGCCCGGCTATGTCTGCGCGCCGATCAACCTTGGGTCCAACACCGACCCGTACCAGCCTGTCGAGCGTGAGTACAAGATCACCCGGCAAACCCTCGAGGTCCTCCTGCGCTACCGGCACCCGGTGACGATCATCACCAAAGGCTCGCTGATATTGCGCGACCTTGACCTGCTGGCCGAGCTGGCCCGCCAGCGCCTGGTGGCGGTGATGATCAGCCTCACCAGCCTGGACGACGAACTCAAGCGCATCCTGGAGCCGCGTACGGCGGCGCCCAAGGCGCGGTTGCGGGCGATTCGGGTGATGCGTGAGGCGGGCATCCCGGTTGGGGTGCTGTGTTCGCCGATGATTCCCATGATCAACGACAGCGAACTCGAAAGCCTGCTCACTGAAGCTCACGCGGCCGGCGCGCAAAGCGCGGCGTACATGATGCTGCGCCTGCCGCTGGAAGTGGCGCCGCTGTTCGAAGAGTGGCTGGCGGCGCATTACCCGCAGCGTGCGGCCCATGTGATGAGCCTGGTGCGCCAGGTGCGGGGTGGCGAGGTGTACGACAGCCGTTTCGGCGTGCGCATGCGCGGCGAAGGCCCGTTTGCCGATTTGCTGGCGCAGCGCTTCAGCAAGGCGATCAAGCGGCTGGGGCTGAACCGTCGGGAAGGCTTCAACCTGGACTGCACAGCGTTCTGCCCACCGGGCAGACAAATGGCATTGCTGTAAACTGCCTAGGAATGTCGCACTGTTTATGTAGGAATAGTCGCGTTTTGATATCACTGAAACCCGCGATCTAGAGCGGTTCATTCAGTTTGAGTTAAGTTTCGATGGTTACCTTGTTCCGCGAGTGACTGATAAGTCTGCTTCGCCGCTGTAGGAATTTTACTGGCTGGCGTCGATCTGACCTGAATACTCCCCCTGCATTAATCAAGAGGATGAATCATGAGTGACAAGGATAAACAGCCGTTGGCTGCGTCGGCTTCAGCCCCTCAGGTGGCGGAATCCGCCGATGCAGCGCTAAAGCATATCGTTGACGGCTTTTTGCATTTCCATCACGACGTCTTCCCGCAGCAGGAAGAGCTTTTCAAGAAACTCGCCACGGCCCAAAGCCCACGAGCGATGTTCATTACCTGCGCCGACTCGCGCATCGTGCCCGAACTGATCACCCAGAGCTCCCCTGGCGACCTGTTCGTGACCCGTAACGTCGGCAACGTAGTGCCGCCCTACGGCCAGATGAACGGGGGTGTTTCCACCGCGATCGAGTACGCGGTACTCGCCCTGGGTGTGCAGCACATCATCGTGTGTGGGCATTCCGATTGCGGCGCCATGCGTGCGGTACTCAACCCGCACACGCTGGAAAAGATGCCGACGGTCAAAGCCTGGTTGCGTCATGCCGAGGTCGCCAAGACCATGGTCCATGACAACTGCGACTGCGCCACTGAAGGCGAGAGCATGAAGTTGGTGACCGAAGAAAACGTCATCGCCCAACTGCAACATTTGCGCACCCACCCGTCCGTGGCTTCGCGCATGGCCAATGGTCACTTGTTCATCCATGGCTGGATCTACAACATCGAGACCAGCGAAATCCGGGCCTACGATGCGGAAACAGCGGCATTTCGACCGTTGAACGGCACCGAGCCGATTCCTTCCGCGACGCCTAAAGCGCGCTTCTAAAACACTTCCCTGCCGGGTAGAGCGGTGGCTGCCATGGATGCAGCCAGGCTTTGCCGCGCCCGGCGAATGCCTCGGGAGAGTCATCATGCGTGCTGCTCAATTGAAAGCTGTACTGCCACGGGAGCTGCTGGCTTCCGTGGTTGTGTTTCTGGTTGCCCTGCCCTTGTGCATGGGCATTGCGATCGCTTCCGGCATGCCGCCGGCCAAGGGTCTGATCACTGGGATCATCGGTGGCCTGGTGGTCGGTTGGTTGGCGGGCTCGCCGTTGCAGGTCAGTGGCCCGGCGGCGGGGTTGGCGGTGTTGGTGTTTGAACTGGTACGCCAGCACGGCATGGTGATGCTGGGACCGATCTTGCTGCTGGCGGGGTTTCTGCAACTGGTGGCGGGCCGCTTGCGCCTGGGTTGCTGGTTCCGCGTGACGGCGCCGGCAGTGGTGTACGGCATGTTGGCGGGGATCGGCGTACTGATCGTGCTGTCGCAGATTCACGTGATGCTCGACGGCGCGCCCCAGCCCTCGGGGCTGGCGAACCTGGCGGGCTTTCCGGCTGCGCTGGGCGAGGCGATGCCGACCCTTGGCGGTGGCCTTGGTTGGCAGGCCGGCCTGCTCGGCTTGTCGACGATGTTGGTGATGTATGGGTGGGATAAATTGCGCCCGCAAAGCCTGCGTTTCGTTCCCGGCGCCCTATTGGGTGTGGGGCTGACGACCGTTGTCAGCCTGGTGCTGGCCTTGCAGGTCAAGCGCGTGCAAGTGCCGGAAAACCTTGCCGATGCCATCGACTGGCTGCGTCCCAGCGATCTGCTGAACCTGGCCGATCCACAGTTGTTGATCGCCGCGTTTGCCGTGGCGTTCATTGCCAGCGCAGAGACCTTGCTCTCTGCAGCGGCGGTCGATCGGATGCACAGCGGCCAGCGCTCCGATTTCGATAAGGAGTTGTCGGCTCAAGGCGTGGGCAACATGCTGTGTGGCCTGGTCGGCGCGTTGCCGATGACGGGTGTGATCGTACGCAGTTCGGCCAACGTGCAAGCCGGCGCCACCACCCGCATGTCGGCTATGTTCCACGGTTTGTGGCTGTTGGCTTTCGTCTTGCTGCTGTCGAGCGTACTGCAAAGTATTCCGGTGGCGAGTCTGGCGGGTGTGTTGGTGTATACCGGGATCAAACTGGTGGACATCAAGGCGTTCAAGGCGCTGGGACGCTATGGGCGCATGCCGATGTTCACCTATGCCGCGACGGCGTTGGCGATCATCTTCACCGATCTGCTGACGGGCGTGCTGGTGGGCTTCGGGCTCACGTTGGTGAAGCTGGCGTTCAAGGCGTCACGCTTGAAGGTGAGCCTGATCGACCTGCCGCAAGAGGGCGAGATGGAGTTGCGCCTGACGGGTGCGGCGACCTTCTTGAAGGTGCCGGTACTGACCCAGGTGCTGTCGACAGTGCCGGCGGGGACTACCGTGCATGTGCCGCTGAACAACCTGAGTTATATCGACCATTCCTGCCTGGAGTTGCTGGAGGAATGGGGCCGGGCGAATGCGGCCAAGGGGTCGACGCTGGTGATCGAGGCGCGTGGGTTGAAACGACGTTTGGAAGGTAGGGTGCGTACCACC
Organism: Pseudomonas sp. R19M; assembly: GCF_050312585.1. Lineage (NCBI taxonomy): Bacteria > Pseudomonadati > Pseudomonadota > Gammaproteobacteria > Pseudomonadales > Pseudomonadaceae > Pseudomonas > Pseudomonas sp. R19M. The sequence goes on along the minus strand of NZ_JBNPJV010000048.1, from coordinate 60,635 downwards.
GTGGGGATCGGGTCGGCGCCTTCTACTACCTGATTCAGCCGGAAACTGTGGGAGGGGGCTTGCTCCCGATAGCGGTGCACCAGTCCAGATATCTTTGGCTGATACATCGCAATCGGGGGTAAGCCCCCTCCCACACTTGATCTTTGCCGGCCGGAAAATTCAGGCAGGCTGATCCAGCGATAACTCCACCCCCAGCTGCCGCGAAAGGCACGGCCAGCGTTTCCACGCCGCTTCCGTATCCGGGCTCTTGAGTGTCTCGCGATAGGCCTCTACCGACTCCAGCGCAAAGTTCTCTTCGTTGAGCATTTCATCCACCGCCAGATGCACCGCCTCATCCAGCTGATTGGCGAATTGCTCGCCGATCAATTGGTGAGCAATCAAATTGGCCACGGTGGTATCGGTTGGAATCAGCGGTTGGCCGAAGTGCTTGATATACAGATCGTTGACCTCCTCCACCAGGCGATGGGCCAGGTAGGCTTCATCCAGCAGGCCGTCGAGGCCCTCGTGCCCTGCCAGTATTGCAGGGGGCTGCAGGAAGAAGTGCTCGGCGATCTTCAGTACCGGCTTGATCTGGCTTTCAATGCCGGCTTCGCGAGCCACGTCATTGGCGGCTTCCAGCAAATCGGGAACGAGGTCGATGTAGGCCGTCACGAAGCGAGTCATGACAATGTTGCGATCGCCGTCAGTCAGGGCGATGGCCGAATGCAGGTGCGGCAATTGTTTTTCCAGCTGCTGGGCAAGCTGGCCCGTAGTGGCTTCGTGTTGATGGGCACGGGAAATCTGCTCGCGCAATGCGGCGGTGTTCATGAAAACTCCAGTGAAACAGGCGTAGGAAAAGGGAGAGGATAAGGTAGCTCGTTTATACGAGCACCTAAGATGCATTTGTCATAATTATTTCATGGTTATGCACAGCGGTTATATCGAATTGCCATTTCGCGTCGGATAAACGTTTGCGCCCCCTGTTTTATTAGCTCCGCCCGTCGATTTTTGTTGATTTGCCCCTACACATTGCGGGGTTGCAGGTGCTGTCTATACTCGGATTTGTACGCAATTAGCTGATGACGCCCAACTGCATGAAGCAGGCAAGGCTTGGCGGTTGTAAGCAGTATGGAAGCCGCTCCCTTCGCCGCAGGTGCAAACCGGCGGGATAACAAGAAACATAAAGGGGAACCCGCAATGACGCGACATCCACATGTTTGGATGGGCCTCCTGTTGTGGTCGGTATTCGGCCAGGCGCACGCCGCCTGGACAACGAATATGGCGCCAGGGGCGACTGAAGTCAGTCACGCCGTGTTCGACCTGCACATGACCATTTTCTGGATTTGTGTGGTGATCGGCATCGTCGTGTTTGGCGCGATGTTCTGGTCGATGATCCTGCACCGTCGCTCTACAGGCCAGGTGGCGGCGAAGTTCCACGAAAGCACGACCGTGGAGATTCTCTGGACCGTGGTGCCCTTTCTGATCCTGGTGGCCATGGCCATTCCGGCGACCAAGACCCTGATCAACATCTATGACAGCAGTGAGTCGGATATCGATATCCAGGTCACCGGCTATCAGTGGAAGTGGCACTACAAATACCTGGGCCAGGATGTGGAATTCTTCAGCAACCTGGCCACGCCCGCCGAGCAGATTCATAACCAGGCCACCAAGGGCGAGCATTACCTGTTGGAAGTCGATCAGCCGCTGGTGCTGCCAGTGGGGGCCAAGGTGCGCTTTCTGGTGACGGCTGCCGACGTGATCCACTCTTGGTGGGTGCCGGCCTTTGCGGTCAAGCGCGATGCCATCCCCGGCTTCGTCAATGAGGCCTGGACCCGTATCGAGAAGCCCGGCATCTACCGTGGCCAGTGCGCCGAGCTGTGCGGTAAGGACCACGGCTTCATGCCGATCGTGGTCGATGTCAAATCCAAGGCCGACTACGACACCTGGCTTGGCGAACGCAAAGCAGAAGCGGCCAAACTGCAGGAACTGACCTCCAAAGAGTGGACGCTCGACGAACTGGTGGCCCGTGGCGACAAGATCTACCACACCACTTGCGTAGCCTGTCACCAGGCCGAAGGCCAGGGCTTGCCGCCGATGTTCCCGGCACTCAAAGGCTCGCCGATCGCCACCGGGCCGAAGGAAGACCACCTGCACCGCGTCTACTTCGGCAAGCCCGGTACCGCCATGGCTGCGTTTGGCAAGCAGCTGTCGGAAGTGGATATCGCCGCCGTGGTGACCTACGAACGCAACGCCTGGGGCAATAACAAAGGCGACATGGTCACGCCCAAAGATGTGCTGGCTCTGAAACAGGCGCAAAGCCAATGACTGCCCTCACTGCGTATGCCTTGAACCCATCCGCCCACTCGCGTGCAGGAGAACGGCCATGAGCACTGTGATCGACCATGGTCATACCGACCATGCCCACGGCCCCGCCAAGGGCCTGATGCGCTGGGTGCTGACCACCAACCACAAAGACATCGGCACCCTGTACCTGTGGTTCGCCTTCACGATGTTCCTGCTTGGCGGCTCGTTCGCCATGGTGATCCGTGCCGAGTTGTTCCAGCCGGGCCTGCAGATTGTGCAGCCGGCGTTCTTCAATCAGATGACCACCATGCATGGCTTGATCATGGTGTTCGGCGCGGTGATGCCGGCCTTCGTCGGCCTGGCCAACTGGATGATCCCGCTGATGATCGGCGCGCCGGACATGGCCCTGCCGCGCATGAACAACTTCAGCTTCTGGCTGCTGCCGGCGGCGTTTCTGCTGCTGGTCTCGACGCTGTTCACCCCGGGCGGCGGGCCGAACTTCGGCTGGACCTTCTACGCCCCGCTCTCCACCACCTACGCGCCGGAAAGCGTGACGTTCTTCATTTTTGCCATCCACCTGATGGGAGTCAGTTCGATCATGGGCGCGATCAACGTGGTCGCCACCATCCTCAACCTGCGCGCGCCGGGCATGACGCTGATGAAGATGCCGCTGTTCGTGTGGACCTGGCTGATCACCGCGTTCCTGTTGATCGCGGTGATGCCGGTACTGGCCGGTTGCGTGACCATGATGCTGATGGACATCCACTTCGGCACCAGCTTCTTCAGCGCCGCTGGTGGTGGTGATCCGGTGTTGTTCCAGCATGTGTTCTGGTTCTTCGGCCACCCCGAGGTGTACATCATGATCCTGCCGGCCTTTGGCGCCGTCAGCTCGATCATCCCGACCTTCTCGCGCAAGCCGCTGTTCGGCTACACCTCGATGGTGTACGCCACGGCGAGCATTGCGTTCCTGTCATTCATCGTGTGGGCGCACCACATGTTCGTGGTCGGCATTCCGTTGGTGGGCGAGTTGTTCTTCATGTACGCCACGCTGCTGATCGCCGTGCCGACGGGGGTGAAGGTGTTCAACTGGGTCAGCACCATGTGGCAAGGCTCGCTGACCTTCGAGACGCCGATGCTGTTCGCCGTGGCCTTCGTGATTCTATTCACCATCGGCGGTTTCTCCGGGCTGATGCTGGCAATCGCTCCGGCGGATTTCCAGTACCACGACACCTACTTTGTGGTGGCCCACTTCCATTACGTACTGGTGCCTGGGGCGATCTTCGGCATCTTCGCCTCGGCCTATTACTGGCTGCCGAAATGGACCGGCCACATGTATGACGAAACCCTGGGCAAGCTGCACTTCTGGCTGTCCTTCGTGGGCATGAACATGGCGTTTTTCCCGATGCACTTCGTCGGGCTGGCCGGCATGCCGCGCCGGGTGCCGGACTACAACCTGCAGTTCGCCGATTTCAACATGGTGTCGTCCATCGGTGCATTCATGTTTGGCGCCACGCAGATCTTCTTCCTGTTCATCGTGATCAAGTGCATCCGCGGCGGCCCCCCTGCGCCGGCCAAGCCGTGGGAAGGCGCCGAGGGCCTGGAGTGGAGTATCCCCTCACCCGCGCCGTACCACACCTTCACCACGCCGCCGGAGGTCAAATGAACACCCGTCTGTGTTGCGACCCAGCTCCCTGTGGGAGGGGGCTTGCTCCCGATGGCGGTGTGCCAGTCGACACTATTATTTGCAGTGATACCGCTATCGGGAGCAACTCGTCTCCCACATTGGGTGTGCACCATGCTTGAGTCAGTACCAATCAAGCGCCTCGTCACGCGACTGCTGATCCTGGTGGTGGCGATGTTCGCTTTCGGCTTCGCCCTGGTGCCGATTTACGACGTGATGTGCAAGGCGTTCGGCATCAACGGCAAGACCGCCGGGCAGTACGAGGGCGAGCAGGTGGTCGATCCGACGCGCCAAGTGCGCGTGCAGTTCTTGTCCACCAACGCGATCGATATGGTCTGGGAGTTTCACTCCAAGGCTGACGAGGTGGTGGTCAACCCTGGAGCGGTCACCGAGATGCTGTTCGTGGCCTACAACCCCACCGACAAAGCCATGACGGCCCAGGCGGTGCCGAGCATTTCGCCGGCCGAAGCGGCGATGTATTTCCACAAGACCGAATGCTTTTGCTTTACCCAGCAGGTGCTCCAGCCAGGTGAGCGTATCGAGATGCCGGTGCGCTTCATCGTCGACCGGGCGATGCCCAAGGATGTAAAGCATCTGACCCTGGCGTACACGCTGTTTGACATCACTGCGCGCCAGCCGCCGGTGGCCGTCCGCAGCGGCGGCTAGCTACTGTTTGCCCCCTCAATCAGGAGAGCGAATACATGTCGTCTCATGATACGTACTACGTACCAGCGCAAAGCAAATGGCCCATAATTGCCACGTTTGGCATGTTGACCACGGTGTACGGCCTGGGCGTATGGTTCAACGACCTGAAGGCGGCGCGCCCGGAATCCCACGGGCCGTGGATCTTTTTCGTCGGTGGCCTGCTGCTGGCCTACATGCTGTTCGGCTGGTTCGGCGCGGTGATCAAGGAAAGTCGCGCCGGTTTGTACAGCCCGCAGATGGACCGTTCGTTTCGCTGGGGTATGACCTGGTTCATCTTCTCCGAGGTGATGTTCTTCATCGCGTTCTTCGGTGCGCTGTTTTATGTACGGCACATGTCCGGGCCATGGCTGGGCGGTGAAGGTCATAAAGGCATCGCGCACATGTTGTGGCCGAATTTCGAATTCACCTGGCCGCTGCTCAACAACCCGGACCCGAAACTCTTCCCGCCGCCGGAAGGCACCATCAGTCCGTGGGGCTTGCCGCTGGTGAATACGATCTTGCTGGTCAGCTCCAGCGTGACCATCACCATTGCCCATCACGCGTTGCGTAAAGGTCATCGTGGCGCGCTGAAATTATGGCTGGCGCTCACCGTGCTACTGGGTTGGGCGTTCCTGGGCTTCCAGGCCGAGGAGTACATGCATGCCTATAAGGAGCTGGGGCTGACCCTGGGTTCGGGGGTGTATGGCGCAACTTTCTTCATGCTCACAGGCTTTCATGGCGCTCACGTGACCATCGGCACGCTGATTCTGTTTGTGATGCTGATGCGCATCTTGCGTGGGCATTTCAATGCCGAGCATCAGTTCGGCTTCGAGGCGGCCAGTTGGTATTGGCATTTCGTGGATGTGGTGTGGATCGGCCTGTTTTTCTTCGTTTATGTGCTGTGAGGCGCCTTACCACGGCGCATGAGAAACCAGCTGGCCGCTGAAAAAGCCCCAGGCGATCAAGCCCACGGTGATTGCGGCCAAGACGACACGCACGGTCAGGGCGGTGACGAGGCGGTTGGAGTGGCCTTCGTCCTTGACCAGAAAGAACAAGCCACTGAACAGGCTCACGACAGTCGCTATCAGCATCAGGGCAATGGCGGCTTTGAGCATGGTCTGGCTCCAGGGCGTTTATAGGGAGGGGCGATGAAAACCAGTATAGCCAGTGCCATCGCGCGCTTTCGCCCCGGTATCGCTCCCACGTTGGTGGTGCTGGTGTTGCTGCCGTTGATGGTGGGCCTGGGGTTCTGGCAGTTGGCTCGCGGCCATGAAAAACAGCTGCTGGTGGACCGGTATGCCGAGCGGCGTGTGGCCGACCCGATCAGCGGCGCGCAACTCGGTGACATGGCCGATCCCGCCTTCCACCGCGTGCGCTTGCGTGGTCAGTTCGACGGCGAACATAGCGTGCTGCTCGACAACCGCATGCGTGACGGCCGTGCGGGGGTGGAACTGCTGCAGCCGTTTCACGACCAGGCCAGCGGCCTGTGGTTGCTGCTCAATCGTGGTTGGCTGCCTTGGCCGGACCGACGCACGCCGCCGGTCTTCACGACACCTGAACACCCTGTGAATCTGGACGCCTGGGTGTACGTCGCCCCTGGCGAAACCTTCCAGTTGCAGGCCGACCCGGCAACTCGGCAATGGCCGCGCCTGCTCACCGCCCTGCACCCCGCAGCGTTGTGGGCCGAGTTGGGCCGTAGCGGGTTCGCCTACGAGCTGCGCGCCGAGCCCGGCCCTGGTACGTACGACACCACCTGGGCGGTGGTCGCCATGGGTCCGGAAAAACACTTGGGATACGCCGTGCAGTGGTTCGCCATGGCACTGGCGTTGCTGGCGCTTTACCTCTACCTCGGATGGCACAACAAGAAGGAGAAGTCCCATGGGAGCGGCCATGAATCCACCCAGCATGTCTGAGGCCCCTGACCGGCGCAAAGGCCGCTGGCAGCTGATTTTGATCCTGATGATGGTCATCGGGCCAATGGTGCTGGCCACCTTCATGTACAAGTTGCAGTTCTGGGTGCCGGACAGTCGCAGCTACCACGGTGAAATGATCGGCAACGGCCAGACCCGCGCCGACATCGGCGTGCAGGCGGATGAAGAGCGCTGGCAACTGCTGGTCACCGCGCCCGCCCCCTGCGCCGACGATTGCCGGCAACTGGTGTACCTGGCGCGCCAGCTGCAAATCAGCCTGGGCCGCGATGCTTCCCGGGCCAGTCACGCACTGGCCAGTGCCCAGCCGGTGAGCGTTGAGTACGAGGCCAGGCTCAAGGCCGAGTACCCGCAACTGCAGCGCTATGCGCTGGACCTGTCGACCTTCACCAAAGACGCTGCCGCACCGGGTGAGGCGCAACTGTGGATCGTCGATCCTCACGGCAACCTGGTGTTGCGCTACGACGCCAAGGTCAAGGGCAAGGACCTGCTCAACGACCTGCGCCTGCTGCTGAAACTGTCGAACATCGGATAAGGGCATCGTCATGGCCAAACCTGGATTTCGCCTCGCGTTGTTTGCCACCTTGCTGGCGCTGCTGGTCGTGCTGTTGGGTGCCTACACCCGCCTGACCCACGCCGGCCTGGGTTGCCCGGACTGGCCCGGTTGCTACGGCTTTATCAGCGTGCCCAAGACCGAAGCCCAGTTGGCCCATGCCGAGCTGCATTTTCCCGACACGCCGGTGGAGGCGGACAAAGGCTGGGCCGAAATGACTCATCGCTACTTTGCCGGCACCTTGGGCGTGCTGATCGTGCTGCTGGCGGCGCGTTCGTGGAGCCATCGGCGTGACCCCGGCCAGCCGGTAAAATTGCCGCTGTTCTTGCTGACGGTGGTGTTCGCCCAAGCGGCATTCGGTATGTGGACAGTGACATTGAAGCTGTGGCCGCAGGTGGTCACCGGCCATCTGCTGGGCGGCTTTGCGACCCTGAGCCTGCTGTTCCTGCTGACTCTGCGCTTGTCCGGCGTGTTGCCCGCGTTGATCGTGCCCAAGCGCCTGCAATATTGGGCAACGGCAGGGTTGGTGCTGGTGATAGGGCAGATCGCGCTGGGCGGCTGGGTCAGTTCCAACTATGCGGCGGTGGCCTGTATCGACCTGCCGACGTGCCACGGCCAGTGGTGGCCGGCGGCGGACTTTGCCAATGGTTTTCACCTGACCCAGCACATCGGCCCCAACTACCTGGGCGGGCAGCTCGATAGCGATGCGCGCACGGCCATCCACCTGACCCACCGTATCGGCGCGGTTATCGTCGCGGTGGTGTTATTCGGCCTGGCCTGGCAGTTGCGCGCCGTGGGTATGACCCGGCTGGCGGGCTTGCTGCTGATCGCCCTGGCGGCGCAAATCGGCTTGGGCCTGAGCAATGTGTATTTCCATCTGCCGTTGCCGGTGGCCGTCGCGCATAACGCAGGGGGCGCGGCGTTGTTGCTGACGCTGGTGCTGGTCAATTACCACGCGCGTACCAGCCTGGTCCAGGTGCGCAATCAGTTGCCGTTCGGTTGGCGCTTCATTGCGCGCAAACAGGTGTCGGGCCTCATTACGCTCAAGGGAGAAATGCCATGGCGGCCTTGATCGGCGCACGTCACGATCAGGCGATCTGGCGTGACTACCTGGAGCTGACCAAGCCTAAGGTAGTGGTGCTGATGCTCATCACGTCTCTGGTGGGCATGTTCCTCGCCACCCGAGCGGGCGTGCCATGGACGGTGCTGGTGTTCGGTAACCTGGGCATTGCCCTGTGTGCCGGTGGCGCGGCGGCGGTCAACCATGTGGTGGATCGACGGATCGATGCGGTGATGGCGCGCACCCACAAAAGGCCATTAGCCGAGGGGCGGGTCTCTCCAGTGGCCGCGTTGGCCTTTGCATTGTTTCTGGCGGTTGCGGGCCTGGTTCTGTTGCTGGTGTTTACCAACCCACTGGCGGCGTGGCTGACATTGGCCTCGTTGCTCGGTTACGCGGTGATCTACACCGGTTTTCTCAAGCGTGCGACCCCGCAAAACATTGTTATCGGCGGCCTGGCCGGTGCAGCTCCGCCGCTGCTGGGCTGGGTTGCCGTCACCGGGCACGTCAGCGCCGAACCGCTGTTGCTGGTGTTGATTATCTTCGCCTGGACCCCGCCACACTTCTGGGCCCTGGCCATTCACCGCAAGGAGGAATACGCCAAGGCCGATATCCCGATGCTGCCGGTTACCCACGGCGAGCATTACACCAAGGTGCATATCTTGCTCTATACCTTTGCCTTGCTGGCGGTGAGCTTGATGCCGTATGTGATTCACATGAGCGGCCTGCTGTACCTGGCCTGTGCGCTGGTATTGGGTGGGCGCTTTCTGCAATGGGCCTGGGTGCTGTACCGTGGCAGCAAGCCGCACGCGGCGATCAGCACCTTCAAGTACTCTATCGGGTACCTGTTTTTGCTGTTTATCGCCCTGCTCGTAGACCACTACTTACTGTTGAACCTATGACCCGAACTCAAAAAACCGTGTTTATCCTGGTGGCCATCGTCGCGTTGATCATGGGCCTGACCGTCAATAAAGTGCTTTCGGGCAAGGGTCAGGGCGATCCTACCGCGCTGATCGACGCCGGCATCATCTTGCTGCCCCAGAGTCGCCAGTTGCCGCCGGTGACCATGACCAATCAGGACGGCCAGCCCGTGCTGGTCAACGAATTGAAAGGCAAGTGGAGCCTGCTGTTCTTCGGCTACACCTTCTGCCCGGACATCTGCCCGACGACGCTTGCGCAGCTGCGTCAGATCAAGAGCGAACTGCCCAAGGAGGCGCTGGACAAGCTGCAGGTGATCCTGGTCAGTGTCGACCCGAACCGCGATACGCCGACCCAGCTCAAACAGTACCTGGGCTATTTCGACCCGCAGTTCCAAGGTTTAACCGGCGCAAATGTCGAGGAGGTGCAGAAGGTCTCGAATGCCGTGAGCATTCCGTTCATTCCGGCTGATACCAGCAAGCCGAACTACACCGTCGACCACAGCGGCAACCTGGCGCTGATCGGGCCGGATGGAACGCAGCGTGGGTTTATTCGCGCGCCGTTGAACAACCAGAAGCTGGTGGCGCAGTTGCCGGTTTTGCTACAGCGCAAATGAAGCGGGACGCAGAGCGTCCCGGGCTGCTTTCCCACGCGGAGCGTGGGAACGATCACTAGGTTGGATCAGAACGCCGGCAGAATCGCGCCCTTGTACTTCTCCAGAATGAACGCTTTCACTTCAGGCGTGTGCAGGGCTGCCACCAGCTTCTTCACCGCATCCGAGTCCTTGTTGTCTTCACGGGTCACCAGGATGTTCACGTAAGGCGAGTCGTTGCCTTCGATCACCAGCGCATCCTTGGAAGGGTCCAGCTTGGCTTCCAGGGCGTAGTTGGTGTTGATCAGCGCCAGATCGACCTGGGTCAGCACGCGCGGCAAGGTGGCGGCTTCCAGTTCGCGGAATTTCAGGTGCTTGGGGTTGGCGGTGATGTCCTTGATGGTCGACAGGATGTTGGTCGGGTCCTTCAGGGTGATCAGGTTGTGCTTGGCCAGCAGCAACAGTGCGCGGCCGCCGTTGGTGGCGTCGTTCGGGATCACCACGTTGGCGCCGTCCGGCAGGTCTTCCAGCTTTTTGTACTTGCTGGAGTAGGCGCCCAGGGGCTCCAGGTGCACCGCGCCGACGCTCACCAGGTGAGTGCCCTTGGCCTTGTTGAACTCATCCAGGTACGGCTGGTGCTGGAAGAAGTTGGCATCCAGACGCTTTTCAGCCACTTGTACGTTCGGCTGTACATAGTCGGTGAAGACCTTGACGTTCAGGTCCACGCCTTCCTTGGCCAGGGCCGGCTTCACGAATTCGAGGATCTCTGCGTGTGGCACCGGCGACGCGGCGACCGTGAGGGTCTCGGCAGCATGGGCGGAAAACGCGGCAACGGCGGCGAAAGCAACCAGTAGTTTTTTCATCCAGCAAGCTCCTTGTTCGGGCATGTGTCGGCAGGGCCGGCAATGGCCGTTATTTTCGAGAAAAGTGCACCACCAGCTTGTCGCCGACGGTTTGCAGAATTTGCACCAGGATCAACAGCAGCACCACGGTGACCACCATCACATCGGTCTGAAAACGCTGGTAGCCGAAGCGGATCGCCAGGTCACCCAAACCACCGGCGCCGACCACACCGGCCATGGCGGTGTAGGAAACCAGTGTAATTGCTGTCACCGTAATCGCCGCGAAAATGCCGGGGCGTGCTTCGGGCAGCAACGCGTTGGTGATGATCTGGCGGGTGCTGGCGCCCATGGATTGGGTGGCTTCGATGATGCCGCGGTCCACTTCACGCAAGGCGGTTTCCACCAGGCGTGCGAAGAACGGCGTAGCACCTACCACCAGTGGCGGAATCGCGCCGGCCACACCCAGCGAAGTGCCGGTGATCAGGACCGTGAACGGGATCATCACGATCAGCAGGATGATGAACGGCAACGAGCGCAGGATGTTCACGATCAGCGACAGCAACGCGTACAGGCCCTTCTGTTCAAACAGTTGGCGCGGGCTGCACAGGAACAGCAGCACGCCCAGCGGCAGGCCGAGCAGTACGGTGAAGAACAGCGAGCCGAAGAGCATGGTCATGGTGTCGCCGGTGGCGAGCCAGATTTCGGACCAGTCGATATTGGCGAAGAAACTCAACAGGACTTCCATTAGCGCAGAACCTCCATGTGGACGTCTGCCGCAGTAAAGCGGGCGAAAGCGGCTTCCATGTCCCCGCCGGTAACGGCGAGGGTCAGTTGGCCATAGGGAATATCTTTGATGCGGTCGATACGACCGGCCAGGATGCTGTAGTCCACACCGGTTTCACGAGCGACGGTGCCCAGCAGCGGCGCGTAGGTCGCTTCGCCCTGGAACGTCAGGCGAATGATTCGACCCGGTACATGGGCAAAGTCATCCCGTTGCTCGCTTTCATCGATCTGATCGGCTTCCTGCACGAAACGCTTGGTGGTCGGGTGCTGAGGGTGCAGGAACACTTCGGCGACCGAGCCTTGCTCGACGATCACACCGGCGTCCATCACGGCCACCTGGTCGCAGACGCGGCGGATCACGTCCATTTCATGGGTGATCAGCACGATGGTCAGCTTCAGCTCGCGGTTGATCTCGGCCAGCAGTTGCAGCACCGAAGCGGTGGTCTGTGGGTCGAGGGCACTGGTGGCTTCGTCGCACAGCAGGATTTTCGGTTTGGTCGCCAAGGCACGGGCGATGCCGACGCGTTGCTTCTGGCCGCCGGACAACTGCGCCGGGTACTTCCTGGCGTGGTCCGACAGGCCGACGCGGGCGAGCAGTTCGGCCACGCGCAGGTCGATGTCCTTGCGTGACAATTCGCCGGCCAGGGTCAGCGGCAGCGCCACGTTGTCGGCGACGGTCTTGGAGGCCAGCAGGTTGAAGTGCTGGAAGATCATCCCGACTTGCTGGCGGAAACGACGCAGGCCGTTGGCATCCAGCGCGGTGACTTCTTCACCGTCGACAGTAATTTGGCCGCCGCTGGGTTGCTCCAGGCGGTTGATCAGGCGAAGCAGTGTGCTTTTACCCGCCCCGGAGTGGCCAATCAGGCCGAATACCTGGCCGTTTTCGACGCGCAGGCTGGTGGGGTGCAGGGCGGGGATTTCCTTACCGGCGACGCGGTAGGTTTTATGGACGTTATGAAACTCGATCACGTAGCGAACCTTGTGGGGCGCATGGAAAAGGGAGCAGCGGTTAGCCGGGCGCGCATTTTAGCCTGTCCGTATAGCGTTTCTTAGCATTTATTTCGCATTCAACCAGCGATTTGGCAATAACGCGATCAAAGGTCATAAAAAAGGAACGGTGCATAAAGGGATCAGTCACTACTTAGGCAATTCGAAATCCCCAGGTGCCGTGCCTGGGGGTTGTTCTAGAAGAGCCGGGGATCGCTCTGGCCACTTAAGAAGGAGTTTTTGCCCGATGAGTACTAAAAAGCCAGTCACCCCGCCAAAGAGTGAACTTGCGGGGACCGACACCCTGGACCGTGGCAATACCAACGCCAAGCTGCAAGCGCTGGAGGAGTTTCGCTCCGATGCTACCGGCCAGGCCCTGCGCACCAACCAGGGTGTGAAGATTGCCGACAACCAGAACACCCTGAAAGTTGGCGCCCGTGGCCCCTCGTTGCTGGAAGACTTCATCATGCGTGAAAAGATCACGCATTTTGACCATGAACGCATCCCGGAGCGCATCGTGCATGCCCGGGGTACCGCGGCCCATGGTTATTTCCAGACTTATGAGAACCACTCGGCGCTGAGCAAGGCCGGGTTTTTGCGCAATCCTGAGCATAAAACCCCGGTATTTGTGCGCTTCTCCACTGTGCAAGGCCCTCGGGGTTCGGGCGACACCGTGCGCGATGTGCGCGGCTTCGCCGTGAAGTTCTTTACCGACGAAGGCAACTTCGATTTGGTTGGCAACAACATGCCGGTATTTTTCATACAGGACGCCATCAAGTTTCCTGACTTCGTACACGCGGTGAAGCCTGAGCCGCACAACGAGATTCCTACCGGTGGCTCGGCTCACGATACATTCTGGGATTTCGTTTCGCTGCAGCCGGAGTCGGCGCACATGGTGCTGTGGGCCATGTCCGACCGCGCCATCCCGAAAAGCCTACGCGCCATGCAGGGGTTTGGCGTTCATACTTTCCGCATGATCAACACCGAAGGTCAATCGAGCTTTGTGAAGTTCCACTGGCACCCGAAAGTCGGCACCTGCTCGCTGGTGTGGGACGAGGCGCAAAAGCTTGCCGGTAAAGATACCGATTACCACCGTCGCGACCTGTGGGAAGCGATTGAGAGTGGCGACTACCCGGAATGGGAATTGGGCGTGCAGATCGTAGCCGAAGAGGACGAGCACAAGTTTGACTTCGACCTGCTCGACCCGACCAAGATCATCCCCGAAGAACTGGTGCCGGTGACGCCGCTGGGCAAGATGGTGCTCAACCGCAACCCGGACAACTTCTTTGCCGAAGTCGAGCAGGTCGCCTTTTGCCCAGGCCATATCGTGCCGGGTATCGACTTCACCAATGATCCGTTGCTGCAAGGCCGTCTGTTTTCTTACACGGATACTCAGATCAGCCGACTCGGTGGCCCGAACTTTCATGAGTTGCCGATCAATCGCCCGGTCGTGCCTTTCCACAACGGCCAGCGTGATGCTCAGCACCGTACGGTGATCGACAAAGGCCGTGCCGCGTATGAACCGAATTCGATCGACGGAGGGTGGCCGAAAGAAACGCCTCCGGCTGCCGAGAATGGTGGTTTCGAAAGCTATTACGAGCGCGTCGACGCCAACAAGGTACGTGAGCGCAGCGAGTCGTTTGGTGACCACTTCTCGCAAGCCACGCTGTTTTTCAACAGCATGAGCCATCACGAGAAAGAGCACATCATCGCGGCCTACAGCTTCGAGTTGGGCAAGGTGGAGCGCGAGTTTATCCGCGCTCGCCAGGTGAATGAGATCCTGGCCAATATCGACCTGGAACTGGCCAAGCGCGTTGCACAGAACCTGGGCTTGCCGGCGCCGACCAAAGGTACGGTGCCACCACGTAAGGCGTCGTTGAAGGTATCGCCGGCCTTGAGCCAGGTGAACCTGCTGTCGGGCGATATCAAGACGCGCAAAGTCGCGATTCTGGCGGCTAACGGTGTGGATGGTGCGGCGATTGCGGCGTTGAAGGCAGCGCTGGAAGCCGAAGGTGCGCACGCCAAGTTGCTGGGGCCGACTTCAGCACCGGTGAAGACCGCTGATGGCAAGAGCCTGGCGGTAGATGCGTCGATGGAAGGCATGCCGTCCATTGCGTTTGATGCGGTGTTTGTACCGGGCGGTAAGGAGTCGATCAAGGCGCTGAGCGGGGATGGCGTGGCGTTGCACTACCTGTTGGAAGCGTACAAGCACCTGAAGGCGATTGCCGTTGCCGGTGATGCCAAACCCTTGCTGGAGCTGCTCAAGCTTGAGGTGGACGCGGGATTGATCGTGGGAGCGGATGCAAAAGCATTCAAGGCGTTTTTTGCCGCGATTGCCCAGCATCGGGTGTGGGAGCGTGAGCCGAAGGCCAAGGCTATTCCGGCTTAAGTGATCGCAGAACGCTATCGGGAGCAAGCCCCCTCCCACACTTGAATGATGAAGTTGTTCAAGTGTGGGAGGGGGCTTGCTCCCGATGCTTTTACTGGGTTTTGCGCGGAATCAGCACAACCTGCGCCGGGATCTTTTTCAGAATCTGCCGGTGGATCTTCAGGTCATATCCCGAATCAATTCGCTTCACCCGTTTGCTCAGCAAGGTGGACAGCCATGGGTAGTCCTGGGTGCGCGGCACTTGAATGCTCACGTCGCACTGGTAATTCACCACGTCGGTGGCAATCGCATCCAGTTGATGGCGAAGTTCTTCTATGTCGGTGAGGTTCAGCGCCACGGTCGTGCTTTCGGCTGCCGGGTCGATGACTTTGGCGACAGGCTTGGTTTCGGCGGCTTTCAACGCCGCTTCGGCTTTATCCAGCTCGGCTTTGCGGGCGTGGCTGATGGCGTTGTTGACGCCGCCGGTCAGCGCGGGCGCCTTTGGCATCAATGCGCGTGCACGGCTCAGCGCCGTGGCGGCGGCGTTGACGTCACCCTTTTGCAAGACGATCTGGCTGCGTTGCAGGTAGGCTTCGGCCAACTGGCGTTGGTAAGTTTCCAGGGCCGGGTCGTCAGGCGACTGGGCCTGCAATGCGGCGAGTTGATCTTCAGCGGTGGCCAGCTCGCTACTGGCCAGGTTTTGCTCCAGTTGCGCGATGGCCGCGGCACGCGCATCCGGGGCTGCGGGAGCGGCCGGCGGTGTGCTTTGGCAGGCGCCCAGCAGCAGGGAAATTGCGGCAAGGAGCAGATAACGTGCGTTGAACGGCTTCATTCCTGCGACTCTCTAATTGCGCAAAAAGCGAGCAAGTCTACACCCCTCGACGGGGCAGGACAAAACTCAGCAGAAACAGGGCGGCCGCCGTTACCACAATCGACGGTCCTGCGGGCGTGTCCTTGAACCAGGACAGCGCCAGGCCCCCGCACACTGCCAGCATCCCCAGCAGGCTGGCGCCGATGGCCATCTGCTCGGGGGAGCGGGCATGGCGCTGGGCGGCTGCGGCGGGAATGATCAGCAGCGACGTGATCAACAATACGCCGACTATCTTCATCGCAACAGCAATCACCACCGCGATCAACAGCATCAGGGCCATGCGCAGGGCCGGCACGGGCAAGCCTTCCACCGTGGCCAGTTCTTCATGCACCGTGATTGCCAGCAACGGGCGCCACAGGGTTACCAGCAAAACCAGTACGGCGGCGCTGCCGCCGAGTATCCAGGCAAGGTCGCCGGGGCTGATTGCCAGCAGATCGCCAAACAGGTAGGCCATCAGGTCGATTCGTACTTCGTGCATGAAGCTCAGTACCACCAGGCCCAGGGATAGGGTGCTTGGCGCCAGGATGCCCAGTAGCGTGTCGGAGGCCAGCGGCTGGCGTTGTTGCAGCATCACCAGCAGGACCGCCAGCAGCAGGCAGCCCACGGTGACGGCGAGGGTCGGGCTCACATCCAGCAAAAAGCCCAAGGCGACGCCCAGCAGGGCGGCGTGGGACAGGGTGTCGCCGAAATAGGCCATGCGCCGCCAGACCACGAACGAGCCCAATGGGCCCGCCACCAATGCCAAAGCCAAGCCTGCCAGCAGGGCGTAGAGCAGAAAATCAGCCATGCTTGCAGCTATCTCCATGAACGTGGGTATGAGGTTTGGCCGGATCAGTCACGACGGCGCCATGCAAATCATGGGCATGATCGTGATGGTGGTGGTAGATCGCCAGGCTCTGCGCGTTCTTGCCGAACAACTCGACGAAGGCCGGGTCACCGCTGACCTGTTCCGGGTGGCCGGAGCAGCACACATGGCGGTTGAGGCACACCACTTGGTCGGTGGTGCTCATCACCAGGTGCAGGTCGTGGGAGACCATCAGCACGCCGCAGCCATGGCGGTCGCGCAGGCGGGTGATCAGGCTGTACAGCTCGGCCTGGCCTGCGACGTCGACGCCTTGTACAGGTTCGTCCAGTACCAGCAGTTCGGGCTCGCGCAACAGGGCGCGGGCCAGCAAGACGCGCTGCATTTCGCCGCCGGAGATGCTTTGCACCGGGCTGTCGATGACCTGCTCGGCGCCGACCTCCTTGAGCGCGGCCAGCGCGCGGGTACGGTCGACACCGGGCACCAGGCGCAGAAAGCGCAGTACCGACAGGGGCAGCGTCGGATCGACGTGCAGCTTCTGCGGCATGTAGCCGACACGCAGCTTGGGTTTGCGCCATACACGGCCGCTGTCGGGCTTGAGCAAACCGAGCACGGCACGCACCAGGGTGGTCTTGCCCGCGCCATTGGGGCCGATCAGCGTGACGATCTGCCCGGGCTCGACGCTCAGCGGGATGTTATCCAGTACGTTTTGCCCGGCGAACGTGACCGTGACCTGTTCAAGGCGGATTAACGCGTTGCTCATCAAGCCCCCTGGCAACCCGAGCAGAGCCCGACCACTTCGACCGTTTGCCCTTCAACCTTGAAGCCGACGTCGGCGGAGCTCTGGATGATGGCATCGCTGATGCTTTTCTGTTCAAGCTCGATGGCGGCGTGGCACTCCCGGCAGATCAGGAACTGGCCTTGATGCGCGTGCTCCGGATGGCTGCAGCCGACAAAGGCGTTGAGGGAGGCGATGCGATGCACCAAGCCGTTTTCCAGCAGGAAGTCCAGCGCGCGGTATACGGTCGGCGGCGCGGCGCGGCGGCCGTCCTGCTCGCTGAGCACGCCAAGAATGTCGTAGGCGCCCAGCGGCTTGTGGCTTTGCCACACCAGTTCCAGTACCCGACGGCGCAATGCGGTCAGGCGCAGGCCCTTCTGCGTACACAGGGTGTCGGCTTCCGACAGCGCGGTATGCACGCAGTGGGAGTGGTCGTGGGGACGGCTGGCAAGCGGTGTTTTAGGCATGAGCGGCGACAGACATTTGATAGAGACGTTATTATGTTACCCGTTCCTACGCCATCGAGTGGTCATCGTGTTCCGACTTTTTCCCGTTTTTGTCGTATTTGTCACCAGTTTGTTCGTTACCGCAGCCGCTCAGGCTGAGGTCAAGGTGTTGACCAGCATCAAGCCGTTGCAGCTGATTGCCGCTGCCGTGCAGGATGGCGTGGCGATCCCGAAGGTCTTGTTGCCACCTGGCGCGTCGCCGCATAACTATGCCTTGCGCCCATCCGACGTACGGCGCGTGCAGTCGGTGGACCTGCTGTATTGGATCGGCCCGGACATGGAGAGCTTCCTGCCGCGTGTGCTCAAGGGGCGTAGCCTGCCGACCGTCGCGGTACAGGATCTTCCAGGCATGAAGCTGCGTCGTTTCGCCGAAGATAGCCACTCCCACGCTGACGAAGCCGACGAACATGACCACGATCATCGCCCGGGCAGCCTGGATGCGCACCTGTGGCTATCGACGGTCAACGCGCGCGTGATCGCGGCACGCATGGCTGCTGATCTCAGCGCTGCCGACCCGGCCAATGCCGCGCGTTATCAGAGTAACGTGAAGGCTTTCGATGAGCGTCTGGATGCGTTGGACGCACGGTTGAAGGCTCGCCTGGCGACCATCGGCGACAAACCCTACTTCGTGTTCCATGAGGCCTTTGATTACTTCGAAGACGCCTATGGGCTCAAGCACACCGGTGTGTTCAGCGTGGCTGCCGAAGTGCAGCCGGGTGCCCAGCACGTCGCGGCGATGCGCACGCGCCTGCAGGAAGTGGGCAAGACATGTGTGTTCAGTGAGCCGCCATTGCGTCCGCGTTTGGCTGAGACGCTGGTGGCCGGCCTGCCGGTGAAGTTGGCGGAGCTGGATGCATTGGGCGGCTACACACCGGCCACGGCTCAAGGGTACGAGCAGGTGCTGGAGAAGCTGGGTAACGATTTGGCCGGGTGCTTGGAGTCGCTCTGACGGTTAACGCATGTGGGAGCTGGCTTGCTCCCACATTTTTTGACCGAGTGGGTCTTTTAAAGGGCGAACGGCAGTTGGATCGTAACCTGCTGGCGCTGCGCCAAGCGGTGCTCGAACTCGGCGGGGTCGTGAATCAGCACATCCTGCCCGGCAAACGACTCAGCGGCGATCAGCCGTGACAGCCAGAACCGCACACAAGCCACCCGTAACATCGTCGGCCACAATTCGGCCTCCTTCGCCGTGAACGGCCGCAGGCTCGCGTAGGCGCCCAGCAGTGCGCGGGCACGCGGCCCATCAATCACGCCTTGCGCATCCGAGCACCAGTCATTCAGGGCGATTGCCACGTCGTACAGCATCGGGCCGGAGCAGGCGTTGTAGAAGTCGATCAATCCTGTGAGATGCGTGCCTTCAAACATCGCATTGTCGCGGAACAGGTCGGCATGCACGTTGGCGCGTGGCAAGGCCAGGATCTCGGCCTTGTGGGCGTCGATCTCGGTCAATGCCGCTTGCAGTAAACGTTGCTGCGCTTCGTTCAAGTGCGAAATCAGCTGTGCCCCTTCACTGAGCATCCAGTCCAGCCCGCGATCGGTCTTGCGTTCCAGCACCTTCTCGCCTTGGGTGGCCAGGTGCAGGTGGCCCAGCAAGTCACCGACCTGGGCGCAATGCTGGGCGTTGGCGTCCTTGATGTGCTTGCCGGCCAGGCGCGGTTGCAGCAGCGCCGGTTTGCCGGCCAGCGTGCGCAGGGCGACGCCGTCGGTGGTGCGCAGGGCATAAGGCACTGGCAGGTCAGCGTCGTGGAGCACGTCGAGCAACTCGATGAAGAACGGCATCTCCGCGACGGGGCCGCGCTCAACCAGGGTCAGGACGAATTCGCCCTGTTCCAGGCTGATAAAGAAATTGGTGTTTTCGCTGCCAGCGGCAATCCCCTGGAAATCAAGCAGGCGGCCGAGCCCATAAGGGGCGAGAAAGGTTTCCAGCTCGGGCCGAGCCAGGGGGGTAAACACAGACATGGTTAAAACTGCCAGTACGGGCGCCGCGATGTGCGGCGCCAATTGAAGTTAAGAAATCATTTCCATTCGAAGATCTTCCATGACGGGATCAGCATATCCGGCTGGTCAGAGCGGATGAAGTTCGCGTCGGTTCCGTCCGCGCGCACCAGGAAATACGGTGGGGCACCCTTTACAGTGACCTTGATTGCGTACAGGAAACCGTTTTGGCGGTACTCCTGGATGGTTCTGTCGCCTTCCGTGCGAATGGTAACTTCCGGATCGCCCGAAGGGGCGCTGTCTGCCGCCATGGCAGCCATCGGAGCGAGTGCAATCAAGCCAGTGAGGAGCAGGCGATTGAATGTACGCATGATAACCTTGTCCCTTTGTCGTCATTGGTCCGGCTATTCTAGCGCCTGACCCGCCGAAAAGGTTGATCCTGCTCATGAGCCAAGCCCCCCTCGTCCTGGTGGACGGTTCTTCTTATCTGTATCGCGCGTTCCACGCGCTGCCACCGCTCACCACTTCCAAAGGCCTGCCGACCGGTGCGGTCAAGGGCGTGTTGAACATGCTCAAAAGCCTGCGCAAGCAGTACCCGGACAGCCCTTTCGCCGTGGTGTTTGACGCCAAGGGTGGGACTTTTCGCGATGACATGTACGCCGAATACAAGGCCAATCGCCCGAGCATGCCCGATGACATGCGCCTGCAGATCGAGCCGCTGCACCAGAGCGTGATTGCCCTGGGCTTCCCGCTGTTGTGCGTCGAAGGCGTCGAGGCCGATGACGTGATCGGCACCCTGGCCCGCAGTAGCGCTGCGGCCAACCGACCGGTGGTGATTTCCACGGGTGACAAAGACATGGCGCAGCTGGTCGATGGGCACATTACCTTGGTCAATACCATGACCGGTAGTTCGATGGACATCGAAGGCGTAAAGGAGAAATTTGGCGTCGCTCCGGAGCAGATCATCGACTATCTGGCGTTGATGGGGGATTCGTCTGACAACATTCCGGGCGTTCCGGGTATTGGTCCGAAGACCGCTTCCGGCTTGCTGGTGGGCGTGAATGGTGGGATCAAAGAGCTGTATGAGCAGTTGGATATCGTGCCGACCCTGCCGATCCGTGGGGCCAAGACCCTGCCGGCCAAGTTGGAAGAGCATAAGGAGATGGCATTCCTTTCTTACCAACTGGCGACGATCAAATGTGATGTGCCGCTGCACGTCGGCCTGGAAGACCTGCACCTGATCGAACCGGATCGTGAAAAGCTGCTGGAGCTGTACACGCTGCTGGAGTTCAAGAGCTGGTTTGACGAGATCCAGCGTGATGCCAAGCGCGTGGAACTCAACACGGCGCCCGTTGCTGAAGCCGTTGTGGAGGCGGTGGTGGTTGCGCCTGTCGAGGCGCGTTACACCACAATCCTTGACCAGGCGACCTTCGATACCTGGCTGCAGAAGCTCAATGACGCGAAGTTGTTCGCGTTCGATACCGAAACCACCGGCATCGACGCCCAGCAGGCGCAGCTGGTCGGGGTTTCATTCGCGGTGCAGCCCCATGAAGCCGCGTACATTCCGTTGACGCATTCCTACATCGGCGCGCCGCCGCAGCTGGATCGCGACAGCGTGTTGCTCGCGTTGAAACCATTGCTGGAGGATCCGACCAAGCTAAAGGTCGGCCAGCACGCCAAGTTCGACATGAACATCCTGGCCAACTGCGCCATCGGTGGCGACCCGGCGCGGGGCATTACCGTGCGTGGTATCGCCTTCGACACCATGCTCGAATCCTATGTGCTCAACTCCACGGCAACCCGGCACGACATGGACAGCCTGGCCAAGAAGTACCTGGACTACGACACCGTCAGTTTCCAGGACATCGCCGGCAAGGGCGCCAAGCAGCTGACATTCGACCAGATCCCGCTTGAACAAGCCGGTCCTTACGCGGCGGAAGATGCCGATGTGACCTTGCGTCTGCATCAGGCGCTGCATGCGCAACTGGCGGCCATTCCAAGCCTGGCCGGCGTACTGACCGACATCGAGATTCCACTGGTGCCGGTGTTGGCGCGGATCGAGCGTCAGGGGGCCTTGGTGGATAAGGATCTGCTGGGCGTTCAGAGCATCGAGCTGGGCAACAAGATGGTTGAGCTGGAGCGTCAGGCGTTCGAGATCGCCGGTGAGGCGTTCAATCTGGGCTCGCCCAAGCAGCTAGGGGCGATTCTCTACGAGAAACTGGGCCTGCCGGTATTGAAGAAGACCGGCAAAGGCCAGGCGTCGACTGCTGAAGAAGTACTGGCCAAGCTGGCCGAAGATGACTTCCTGTTGCCCAAGGTGCTGATGCAGTACCGCAGCATGAGCAAGCTCAAAAGCACCTATACCGACCGGCTGCCGGAGCAGATCAACCCACGCACCGGGCGCATTCACACGTCTTATCACCAGGCGGTGGCGGCAACCGGGCGTTTGTCTTCCAGCGATCCGAACCTGCAGAACATACCGGTGCGCACCGCCGAAGGGCGGCGGATTCGCCAGGCATTCGTCGCGCCCAAGGGCTACAAACTGCTGGCGGCGGATTATTCCCAGATCGAATTGCGGATCATGGCGCACTTGTCCAAGGACGAGGGCCTGATGAATGCCTTCCGCAACAACCTGGACGTGCATACGGCGACGGCCGCCGAGGTGTTCAAGGTCGAGTTGGCCGAGGTCACGTCCGACCAGCGTCGCAGTGCCAAGGCGATCAACTTTGGCCTGATCTACGGGATGGGGGCGCAGAAGCTCGGCAAGGATATTGGAGTCGATACCAAGACCGCCAAGGCCTACATCGATGTGTACTTCGCACGTTACCCGGGCGTTCGCGAATATATGGAGCGCACCCGCGCCCAGGCTGCCGACCAGGGCTATGTAGAAACCTTCTTCGGGCGTCGGCTGTATTTGCCCGACATCAACTCCAATAAACCCCAGGACCGCGCAGCCGCCGAGCGCACGGCGATCAACGCGCCGATGCAAGGCACCGCGGCGGACATCATCAAGAAAGCCATGGTGCGGGTGGATGACTGGCTGACGGAGTCGGGTCTGGATGCCAAGGTTATCCTCCAGGTGCACGACGAACTGGTGCTTGAGGTGCGTGAAGACCTGGTGGCGCAAGTCAGCGAAAAGATCCGCGAACACATGAGTGCGGCGGCGCAATTGGATGTGCCGTTGGTGGTGGATGTGGGAGTGGGCAATAACTGGGACGAGGCGCACTGATTTGGCGGCTCTGCCATCACCAACCGTGATGGCAGGGCGCTTTAGATCAGAAATCGATACTGGTTATTTCCAATAGTTTTTTGGATCTGCCGGAACTTAACCCGTGAACTGCCACTCAGAGTTACTGAATGGGTGGTGAAGCCCTTCAATGCTCCTATGTTGTGTTAAGTGTTGGCAGATATCTGGACCCCGCCCTAGCGGTCCGGAACTTGAACCCCGAACTTCCCCTCCCCATACGAAGTCCGGGGTTTTTTTTGCCCGCAGAAAAGCTATTCCGCGATTTCAGCACCCTTGTCCGCCAATTCCATCCAGCCGGCCAGCACGGTGTAAGCCTCTTCCAGGCCCATGCGCTTGGGTGCCGAGAACAGTTGGATGGTGATCGCATCACCCCAACCTTTGCGGATTTCCGATTGGACCTTGAGCAGCGTGTTCTTGGCTGCGCCGTAGGTCAGCTTGTCGGCCTTGGTCAGCAGGATATGCATCGGCATGCCGCTGGCTACGGCCCAGTCGAGCATCAACAAGTCGAAGTCGGTCATTGGATGACGGATGTCCATCATCAGGATCAGGCCCTTCAAACTCTCGCGGCCACCCAGGTAAGCCTCCAGGTGACGCTGCCAGTGCAGCTTCAGCGGGATAGGTACTTTTGCGTAACCGTAGCCCGGCAGGTCGACCAGACGCCGATCATCGTCTAGCTTGAAGAAATTGAGCAGCTGCGTGCGGCCCGGGGTTTTCGAGGTGCGCGCCAGGCTGGCATGGGTCAGGGTGTTCAGTGCGCTGGATTTACCGGCGTTGGAGCGACCGGCAAAGGCGACTTCAAAACCTTCGTCATCGGGGCATTGGTCAACTTTGGCGGCGCTGAGCATGAACGTGGACTGTTGGCACAGACCGAGGATGGGATTCTTGAGTTGCATGAGATTTCCGATGTGGGCGGTGCCGAGAAAGGGTGCGGCAAGCGGTGTCGTTTCCGTTTCAGTAGCGCCAGTATATAATGCCGCAGATTTTGTGTGTGCTTTGTCCCAGCGAAGGATGAAGTTCACGGGAGCGAAAGACCTTCATTGCGCATTAGAACGCAAAACGCTCTCAAACCCTGAAAAGGTCGATGTATGACCCGCAGGTTGCTCGCTTTTGGTGTCCTGATTCCGCTTTATGGCGCTCAGGCTACACAGGAACCGGAAGCGGTGTACAACCGAGTTTGCGTGGCTTGCCATGCCGGCCAACTGCCCAACGCCCCTGAACGGGGTGATCAGGCAGCGTGGGCGCCCAGACTGGCGCAGGGCATGGATACGCTGGTGCAACACGTAACCCAGGGTTTCAAGGCAATGCCGCCGCGTGGTTTGTGCATGGACTGCAGTACTGAGGATTACCAGGCCGTCATTGAATTGATGGCGAGTAAACCCGGTAGATAACTCTTAAACCCTTAGCCGTAGTTGGATTAGCTGATGAACAAACTGATCGTGAGTCTGCTGTTGACCTTGGGCATCACCGGTGTTGCCCATGCTGCAGGCGACGCTACAGCGGGCCAGGCGAAAGCCGCCGTGTGTGGTGCTTGCCATGGACCGGATGGCAACAGCCCGGCGCCGAACTTCCCCAAACTGGCCGGCCAGGGTGAGCGTTACCTGACCAAGCAGATGCACGACATCAAGGATGGCAAGCGCACGGTGCTGGAAATGACCGGCTTGCTGACCAACCTCAGTGATCAGGACCTGGCAGATATCGCGGCGTATTTTGCCAGCCAGAAAGGCAGTGTGGGAGCTGCCGATCCGAAATTGGTCGAAAAAGGCCAGGCATTGTTCCAAGGTGGCAAGCTCGCTGAAGACCAGCCTATTGGTGGCATGCCCGCCTGCAAGGCGTGCCACATCCCGGACGGCGGCGGTCTCGCTGCTGCAGGCTTCCCTCATCTGAGTGGCCAGCACGCCCAATACACCGCCAAGCAATTGAAGGATTTCCGCGAGAAAGTTCGTTATATCGATGGCGATGCGGGTAACAAAATGATGGGCGACATTGCTGCCAAGCTTTCGGATAAAGATATCGACGCAGTGTCCAGCTACATCCAAGGGCTGCACTGACAGGGCCGGCGACGTTAACGCTCGATTAATCCATCGATGCAAGCATAAAAAGGGTGGCTTAGGCCGCCCTTTTTTGTGGCCGCTGCCGTTACACTAACGAAATCATGTCCGCGTAGACCTGTCATAACAAAGGTCGCGTGAGGCGACTTTATTTGTCCAGGAGTAAAGCATGCGTAATCTGATCCTCAGCGCCGCTCTCGTTACCGCCAGCCTCTTCGGCATGACGGCACAAGCTGCCGATGTGCCGCTTGAAGCCGGTAAAACCTATGTTGAATTGACTAACCCTGTACCGGTTTCGGTGCCTGGCAAGATCGAGGTCGTGGAGCTGTTCTGGTACGGCTGCCCGCATTGCTATGCTTTTGAGCCAACCATCAATCCATGGGTTGAAAAACTCCCGTCCGACGTGAACTTCAAGCGCATCCCGGCCATGTTCGGCGGCCCATGGGATGCCCACGGCCAATTGTTCCTGACCCTGGAAGCCATGGGTGTTGAGCACAAGGTCCATAACGCCGTATTCGACGCGATCCAGAAACAAGGCAAGCGCCTGACCAAGCCGGAAGAAATGGCCGACTTCGTCGCCACCCAGGGTGTCGACAAGGACAAGTTCCTCGCCACCTTCAACTCTTTCGCTATCCAGGGCCAGATCAAGCAGGCCAAGGAACTCGCGCAGAAGTATGGCGTGCAAGGCGTACCGACCATGATCGTCAACGGTAAGTACCGTTTCGACCTCGGCACTGCCGGTGGTCCGGAAGCTGTTCTCAACGTTGCAGACCAATTGATCGCCAAAGAGCGCGCCGCCAAGTAAGGGGGCTCACCATGCGCCGCCGGGGTACCGAACGTGTCGTAGGCCTGCATGAGCCGCGGGTCAACGAGCATCATCTGGAGTCCACAGGCTTGCCGGCTGACAGTCGCTTGCGCCTGCTCAGCTTCAATATTCAGGTGGGCATCAGTACCGAGAAGTACCGCCACTACCTTACCCGTGGCTGGCAGCATCTGCTGCCGCATAACGGGCGGGCCGGCAACCTGCAAAAAATCGGCAACCTGCTCAACGACTTCGATCTGGTCGCCTTGCAGGAAGTCGATGGCGGCAGCATTCGCTCCGGCTACATCAATCAGGTGGAGCACCTGGCTCAGTTGGGGGCCTTCCCCTACTGGTATCAGCAACTCAATCGCAACCTCGGGCGCCTGGCACAGCACAGTAATGGTGTGCTCAGCCGCCTGAAGCCAACTGCCATCGAAGACCATCCATTGCCAGGCCCCAAAGGGCGTGGGGCGATTCTGGTGCGCTTCGGCGAAGGCCCCGAAGCCCTAGTGGTGGTGATGATGCACCTGGCGCTCGGAGGGCGTACGCGCAACCTCCAGCTTGCCTACGTGCGTGAGCTGATTGGCAACTACA
Organism: Pseudomonas sp. R19M; assembly: GCF_050312585.1. Classification (NCBI taxonomy): domain Bacteria; kingdom Pseudomonadati; phylum Pseudomonadota; class Gammaproteobacteria; order Pseudomonadales; family Pseudomonadaceae; genus Pseudomonas; species Pseudomonas sp. R19M. The sequence goes on along the minus strand of NZ_JBNPJV010000048.1, from coordinate 34,376 downwards.
AGCATCAGGTGCTGATGGGTGACATGAACACCCATGCCAATGACCTGTTGCAGAATTCCCCGTTGCGTGACCTTGGGTTACTGGCGCCGCAAGTCGAAGCCACGTTCCCCAGTTGGCGCCCGCAACGCTGTCTGGATCATATCCTGCTGAGCCCTACCCTCACGCTCGAAAGTGTGCAGGTTTTGGCGCAGCCCATTTCCGACCACCTGCCGGTCGCGGTCGAGATTCGTCTGCCGGGTTCGCTCACGGCAGATGCATTGCCCGCGTTGAGCCCAGGCACCAGCGGACCCCTTGCATGAGCGACGACGCCCAGCGCTGGAAAGAGAAATACCTCAAGAGCATCGAGCAACAAGACAAGCTCGAACGCCGCTGGGCTGCCCGCCTCGACCTGCTGCGCCGTGGGCTGGTACGCAGCACGCTGGCCGCTGAAGGAACGGACCGCGCAGTCGATCAATGCATGAAGGAAATGCGCGACGTCGTGCGCAGCGACGACATGGATGCCGCCCTCGCCGCCTTGCTGCCGCGCCTGGAAAAAGCCGTGCTGGATTCGGAACAGCGCCGCGAAACCCGGGTTGACCAGATCAGCACTGCGCTCACGGCCCTGGTCGCGCAGTTGCAGAAGTTACCGCTGCCCCGTGAAGTGGCCCGCCCGCTGAAAACCTTCGCCAAGCAACTCGATGGTCGTGTCGGGCAGGCGCGGGAGATACCGTTGCTCCTGAGTGAACTCAGTAGCCTGCAAGGGCAGGCACTGGACAACCTGGAGCCGGACAGCGAAAGCCCCCGTTCAGGGCCGGGTCTGCTGCAACGCCTGTTCGGCAGTAAAGATACTGCAACCGAAGCCGGCGAGCCGGTCCCCGTAGCTACGCCGCAGCCGGGGGCGCCAAAACCTGCGCCCGAGCCCCAGGAAACGGCGCAGTCCGAGGCGCTGGCCGAAGCGTTGCGGGCATTCGAGCCAGCGCCATCAGCGCCGGCGGCGTCGCCGCCTGAACCCGTTGTGCCCGTTGCGCAGGCCCAGGTCGCCAGCGAAACGTTTGTCTTCGAAGCCCCTGCGCAGTCGGTGGCCGCTGCCCCACCTGTCGAAGCCCCTGACGTTGAGGAGCCGGAGCCAACTCTGGAGGCGCCGGCATCCGAGAGTGCGCTCGCCGCTTTTATCGAAGCGCCCGAGGTGCAGGTCGACAGAGTGGAGGCGACGACCATCGGCAGCCTGTCGCTCCCGCCTGTGCTGGACAGCGCCGAACCCGACCCTGATGCGTTGCAAGCGGACGGCGTCTACGCCCTGCCCGACTCGCCCGAGCCGTCCTACAGCTCGGTCGCCAAACATATCGAAAGCACTTTGCTCGGCTTGCTGGAAGACCTCGACCTGCCCGAACGCCACCGGCCCCAGGCCGAGGCCATGCGCGAGCGTCTGGCCAATGGTTTGAACTGGTACGAGCTGCTGCCGATCCTGGATGACCTGGCGGTGTTGATGCTGGCGATCACCGACAGCGGCCAGCATGAGTTCGAGGCTTATCTCAAGCAGCTCAATGAGCGTCTCGAAGCGTTTCAAGGCCATTTGCAGGTTGCCAGTGAGGGCCACGCCGATAGCCGTTCGGCCGCGCGCGAATTGGATACGCAGATTCGTGAACAGGTCGATGGCTTGCAAAGCAGCGTACAGGAAGCGTCCGACCTGAACAGCCTCAAGCAGGTGCTGGAAAGCCATCTTGAAGGTTTGCTCGGCACCATGGATGAGCATCAGCAGCAGCGCGACCAGCGTGAACAGGAAGTGGCGGCGCGTTTGAAGGGCTTGGCTGAGCGGGTTGCGAGCATGGAGCAGGAAGCTCAAGGCTATCGCGAACACCTGGAGGTGCAGCGTCAGAAAGCCTTGATTGACCCGCTCACCGGCCTGCCTAACCGCGCCGCCTGGAGTGAGCGCCTGGACCAGGAGGTCAATGCCTGGCACCAGCGCGGCAACAGCTTGTCGCTGGCGATACTGGACCTGGACCATTTCAAGCGCATCAACGACGGTTATGGGCACCTGGCCGGTGACAAAGTCTTGAAGATCATCGCCAACGTGCTGAGCAAGCGCCTGCGGCCAAGCGATTTTATTGCGCGTTTTGGTGGCGAGGAGTTTGTGTTGCTGATGCCCGACTCATTGCTGGCCGATGCCTTGGCCGTGGGTGAGGTGCTGCGTGCGGCGATTGAAGCGTGTCCGTTCCACTTCAAAGGCGAGCCGGTGACGATCACGGTGTCCATGGGCGTGGCGCAGTTTCTGCCGGGTGAGCGTAGTGATCTGGCGCTCAAGCGTGCCGACGAGGCGTTGTACCGAGCCAAGGCGGCAGGACGTAACAAGGTGCTGGCAGCTTAAAAGATGTTCCATTTTGTGATTTGACCGCCGCGCTACCCTTCATACGTTACACTGTTGCATTATCGTCTTCAGTGTAACGTGATCTGCCATGAAATCCCTGTACATCGCTTTTGTGTTTCTTCTACTCGCCGGCTGTGCAAGCGGCCCCCGTCTCGATACCAGCCACCCTTCGGCGAACCACGACAACCGCATACAGTTCGTCATCGTCCATTACACCTCCGCCAACCTTGAGCGTTCCTTGGCCCTGTTGACCCACGGCCAGGTCAGCAGCCATTACCTGATTGGTAACGATGCCTCGGGCACTATCTACAAGTTGGTGGATGAGAGCCAGCGGGCCTGGCATGCAGGCGAGAGCGAGTGGTTGGGGCGCACCTGGCTCAACTCCAGTTCCATCGGTATCGAAATCGTCAACCCGGGGTATCGCGACACCCCGACAGGCCGCGTCTGGTACCCGTACTCCGAGGCGCAGGTACAGTCACTCATCGTGCTGTTGAAAGACATCAGCAAGCGCAACGGAATTGACCCTAAGCACATCATCGGTCACAGCGATATCGCGCCGCTGCGCAAGCTTGATCCAGGCCCACTGTTTCCGTGGAAACGGTTGGCGGCTGAAGGGTTGGGAGCCTGGCCGGACGCGCAGGCAGTCGCTCGTTTCCAGGCGCAGTATGCCGCGCAGTTGCCGAGCGTGGCCTGGTTCCAGGAAGAGCTGGCGCGCCTGGGCTACCAGACACCTCAAACCGGCGAGCTGGATATCGCCACGCGCCATGTAATAGCGGCTTTCCAGATGCATTTCAGGCCATCGCTGTTTGACGGCACGCCGGATGCCGAAAGTGCCGCGATCTTGAGTGCGTTGAATCATCGCTAATCGCCGGCGCGGGTAGACGCTCGCCTACAAGGGCAGTGCCATGTAGAACTGTGTGCCCTGCCCTGGCCGTGAGTACACACCCATGCGGCCCCCGTGCAATTGCACGATCTCCTTGCACAGCGCCAGTCCAAGGCCGGCGCCGCCTTTCTTGCGGCCCACTTGTACGAAAGGTTCGAAGATGCGTCCCTGTTGGCCGTACGCGATACCTTCGCCGTTATCCTCCACGCTGATAATCACTCGTTCGCCATGGCGACGGGCCTGCAGGCGAATCTGCCCGCCTTCGGCGGTATGGCGCAGGGCATTGGCCAGCAGATTGTCGAGCACGCGCTCCAGTTGGGCCTGGTCAGCGTGCAGTCGCGGCAAATCGGCTTGGGCTTCCACCAGCAACTCGATGTGTTGTGCATTCGCCGGTTCCGCAAACCGCGCTTGGGCGTGCTCCAGCAAGTCCGTGATATCGCACGGCGCCAGAGTGAGTTTCTGCAGGCCATTCTGGTAACGCGAAAAATTCAGCAAGTCGTTGATCAACTGCATCAGGCGCTGCATTTCTTCGTTGACCGTATCCAGCAAGTCCGCTTCCCGGGACTCTGCGGGAAACTTTGCCCGCTCGCGAAACAAGCCGAAGGCCATATGCATGCCGGTCACCGGCGTGCGTAACTCATGGGAGGCGCGCAGGACAAACTCGCTGCGCACCCGCTCAAAGGCGCGCTGCTCCGTAACGTCGTGCAGCACCATCACCGCTCCGAGAATATGCCCCTGGGTATGGCTCACCGGGGTCAGGCTGTAGGTCAGCAGGCGCAACTCGCCTTCGACTTCCACCTCCAGATCTTCCGGTGCTCGCTCCAGATTGCCGCCGCGCAACACCAGTTGCAGTTGTTCATCCATTTCCGGGCGTGCGAGAGCCTCACCCAGGCCCTGGCCGAGGCGTTCCTCGTCCCACCCCAACTGGCGCTGTGCCACGGGGTTGAGGTGTTCCAGGCAGCCTTGGCGGTCAATCATCAGCAGGCCGTCATCAATACTGTCGAGCACCGCTTGCAGGCGTTGCTGGCCGGCCAGCAGCTCGTCGACATTGGTCGCCTGATGCTGGCGCAATGCTTCGGCCATGATGCCGAAGCGGCGCGTCAGCTGGTTCATCTCTGCTGCCGAGGAGATGGGCAGGGTGACTTCAAAGTCGCCCTGCCCGATCTTGTCGGCGGCTTTAGCCAGCGCTTCGATGGGCCCGCCGAAGCGTCGAGCGATGCCATGTGCCGTGATGAAACCGATGATCAGCACCGCAAGCCCGACCAGCCCGAGCAGGCCGGAGATTACCAGCGCGCGTTCGCGGGACTCGTGTTCACTGTTGCTGATGTTTTCCAGAGCCTGCTTATGATCGACGATCAGGCCGTTGCGCAACACATTGAAGGCTTCGGTGAGTTGTTCCCTGCTGCCGGGCGGCGGCGATGGCTGCTGGGATTTGTCAAACGCTTCCAGCAGGTTTTGGTAGTCGATGCGCGCCTGGCTGAAGCCATTGCCGCGACCGTTTTGCTGTTCATGGGCGATGCCCTGGTCCAGCAGTTCGAAATAGTGTTGCTTGGAGGCTTGCAACGCCTGCGTGTCAGGCGGCTTTTCCAGCATCATGATCAACTGGTCGCCCAGGCTCTGGCGCAGCTTGAGCCCCAGTTCCAGGTTGATGAAGCTGCTGCGGATCAATGACTCCTGGGTCTTGGCCATTTGCATGACGCTGACCAGGCCCAGGATCAACCCCAGCAGGGCGACGCTGATCAGCGCTGAGATACTCAGGAACAACCGAGTACGCAGTTTCATCGCAAGCTTCATAGGGTGTGGTTCACAGGTTGTACTGTTTGCGTTTGCGGTACAGGGTCGACGCGTCGATGCCCAGCGTGCGTGCCGCCTGGTCCAGGGTGTCGCTGGTGGCGAGCACAGCGCCGATATGCGCTTTCTCCAGCTCGTCCAGGCTCAGCGCCGCGCCGATGCGTGGCGCATTGTTGGTCGGCTGTTCAGCCATGCCGAGATGGCTGATCTCGACCTTCTCTTGAGGGCAGATGATGCTGGCCCGCTCCACCACGTTGCGCAGCTCACGGATATTGCCCGGCCAGCGATAGTTGAGCAGCGCTTCGCGTGCCTGATCACTGAACCCTCGGGCGGGCCGTGCGTACTCCTTCACGAACCGCGCCAGGAAACGGTCGGCCAGGGTCAGGATGTCTTCACTGCGTTCGCGCAGCGGCGGCAGGTGCAGGGTGATGACGTTGAGGCGGTAGAGCAAGTCTTCCCGGAAGCGGCCGTCGCGCACCATGTCTTCCAGGTTCAAGTTGGTGGCTGCGAGGATGCGCACATCGGCCCGTCGGGTCACGGGGTCGCCGACACGCTCGTACTCTTTGTCCTGGATAAAACGCAGTAACTTGGGTTGCAACGTGAGTGGAAAGTCGCCAATCTCGTCGAGAAAAAGCGTTCCGCCATCGGCCTGGTTGACTCGGCCCAATGTGCTCTCGCTGGCGCCGGTAAACGCGCCGCGGCTGTGGCCGAACAGCTCGCTTTCCATCAACTCCGCTGTCAACGACGGGCAATTGATGGTGACGCAGGATTTTTTCGCGCGCTTGCTCCAACCATGAATGGCGCGGGCCAATTCACCTTTACCGGTACCGGACTCGCCCAGGATCAGGATATTGGCGTCGGTACCCGCCACTTGGCGTGCGGTTTCCAGCACCACCATCATGGACGGGCTGTGGGAGTCGAGGCCGTCCTTGGGTTGGCGCACTTCGCCTTCCAGCGCCTCCAGGCGTGCCGACAATTGGCGCACTTCCAACTGCTTGGCCGTGGCCAAGCGCAATTGGTCAGGACTGCATGGCTTGACCAGATAATCGGCGGCACCGGCCTGGATGGCGTCCACGGCGGTATCCACGGCCGAATGCGCGGTGACGATCACCACACGCATCCACGGTGCCTGGATGCGCATCTGGGCCAGTACGTCCAGGCCGTTGTCCTCGCCCAGACGCAGGTCGAGGAAACACAGGTCGAACACTTGGCGTTGCATCAAGGCATCGGCTTGGGCGGCGCTGTTGGCTGTGGCTACGGTGTAGCCCTCGTCTTCCAGGCAGTATCTGAACGTGCGCAGGATTGCGGATTCGTCATCCACTAAAAGAATGCGGCCTTGAAGTTCCTTGGCTGATTCCATCTGTCCCGCGCTCCTTAACTATGAATGATGGTGGTTAGTCCCGGAATAATCGGGCAAGTTGCATGGTTCATTCTGATTCATAAAAAGCATCTTCGTGCAGCTATCTGCGCGCCTTCCTACAAACCCGCTGATTAGTGGCGTATTCATGCCTTCGTGCCACTTCGGCAACTCGATGAGGGCTTTCGATCCCTTTACCCGACCATTGGCTATCGTGCAATTCGCACGGCCCTGGGCAGGGCATCGTGCAGGATGCTGGGCGGCGCCTTCAAAGCAAAGTCGTAACGTTATGATTTTATTGGGTTTTTTTGTTTAAAAAAACTGGCATGCACTCTGCAATAACTCTCCCAACAGTGTCATGAACGAATAATCAGAATGCGGGAGAAATACAGCATGACTCGTCAACACCTCAGCCAACTGCGTATTTCGTCCCTGCGTTTGCAGCAAGGTCTTTTTGCCAGCCTGGCGCTGATGGTCACGTTGATTGTCGGGCAGCAAATGCAGGCTTGGCAGCAGAGTCATCAGCAGCAAGTCCCTCAGTTTGAACGTCCGATCATGACCCAGACCCATTTCTCTTCTCTTGAGAGCCGTTCTCTTGGCAACGTGACGGCTCCGCAATTGAGAGTGGTCGATCAGGATTCCACCCTGGGCGAACTGCCCGTCCAAGAACGTTGGGTGTTCTAGGCAAGAAAAGGTCGTTCTGGTTGAGCGGCTGCACGGTAATACCCCTGTTACCCCTATAGAAGCGTAAGGAGAATCACCATGTTGAGTTGGGCTATCACATTTCTGATCATCGCCATTGTGGCTGCCGTCTTGGGCTTCGGTGGTATCGCGGGCACCGCTACGGGTATCGCCAAGATCCTGTTCGTGGTTTTCCTGGTGATGTTCATCGCTTCGTTCTTCTTTGGTCGTCGCGGCCGAGGCTGACTATGACCACTTCGTCCTTTAAAACCTTGGCTGCCGTCCTGCTTCTGGGCGGCAGTAGTTGGGCAATGGCCGCCAATGACGGCCAATCCCGGGCCAACGAGTTGCTGAGTTCCGATTCGCAGTTTCGTGAGACCTGGCAAGGCGTGGTGAAGAAAGAAGAGCGCCTGCCGGAATGGGTCATGAACTTGTCGGGCGCGGCCGAGCAGATGAATGCCGTCGAAGAGGATGGCGACAAGTACTTGGTGGGGCCGCTCTGCGAGACGGCAGACACCTGTCGCAGCAAGCGTCTGATCGTCGCGTTCAGTTATGACAAGAAGCACGCCTACGCCATGTTGGTACAGGTACCGGCCGGGTTGCCGGCGGACAAGTCGCCGACACGCCACGCGGACTACCGTTTCCTTGGCAAGCCGGACGAAGGCATGCAAAAGCTGCTGATGGAGCAGCTCAAGAAAGATCCGAATTGGTACTAGGTTGCGTCTGACGCTTGCCGCGTCTACGAAACCTGCATCCATAGAAAGAAGCCGCTGCGCTTCTTTCTGTCTGCATCGCTCGCCAAGGGCGATGCATGACCAGGGGGCCGGGTTGCTCTGATCGATCGAGATCGGCGTGACCTACGGGCACAGGGAGTGCCTGCGCGAGGGCCGGGTCAGGCGAAAAGCTGCGACGCCAGTTCACAAGTGTTTTTTTGCTTGCTGAACTTGCGGCGAGCTTATGACTCTCATCATCCGCCTCGCATGCCGCTCTTCGCATACCGCGCATAGCAACTATTTTCTCTTTCGCTGCTGACTAACCATTACTGGGTATGTCGGCGTGACCATCTATCGAGAAATTTTTTGCCGCACCATAGGACACTTCTGGCGCTAGGTCATGGATTTTCCGGGCAATTGCGCCACCGCCTGAAAGTCGTCCAGCATCTCTGAGCGAGCCGGGTTTGGCAGGTTCACGGCATATTTGCCAGACAATATGTCGCATTTGAACTGACCATTCGGACAGTTATTATCAAAAAAACTCATGCCGATTCGGCATAGGGTAGGCGTTTACGGCATTAGACGTCGCTCCCTTGCATCGGAATAGTTGCGCCTTTTTTCGCCTGCCAGTAAGCCATTTCGGCCACGCTGCGGTGACCTTCCATGGAGGCCGATGCTCACACTTTTTCGCTTTCGAGCGTTCCAGCTGGCGCATTCGCCTTAAGTCCACTTGAAGTAAGGGTAATGACATGAAGAAGGCAAAGCTAAGCCTCGCCTGGCAGATCCTCATCGGTTTGGTGCTGGGGATCGCAATCGGTGCAGTGCTCAACCATTTCAGTGCTGAAAAAGCCTGGTGGATCAGCAATGTGTTGCAGCCAGCGGGCGATATCTTTATCCGCCTGATCAAGATGATCGTGATCCCGATTGTGATTTCCTCTCTGATCGTCGGCATTGCCGGGGTCGGTGACGCGAAAAAGCTCGGCCGGATTGGTGTCAAAACCATCCTTTACTTCGAAATCGTCACCACCATTGCCATCGTGGTCGGCCTGCTGTTGGCCAACCTGTTCCACCCGGGCGCGGGTATCGACATGAGCACCCTGGGCACTGTCGATATCTCCAAGTACACCGCCACGGCTGCTGAAGTGCAGCATGAGCATGCGTTCATCGAGACCATTCTCAACCTGATTCCATCGAACATCTTTGCCGCCGTAGCCCGTGGCGAAATGCTGCCGATCATTTTCTTCTCGGTGCTGTTCGGCCTGGGCTTGTCGAGCCTCAAGCCTGAGCTGCGCGAGCCGCTGGTGACAATGTTCCAGGGCGTCTCCGAGAGCATGTTCAAAGTCACCCACATGATCATGAAGTACGCCCCGATCGGCGTCTTTGCACTGATCGCGGTGACGGTCGCGAACTTCGGCTTTGCTTCCTTGCTGCCGCTGGCCAAGCTGGTGATTCTGGTCTACGTCGCCATCCTGTTCTTCGCCTTTGCGGTGCTGGGCCTGATCGCTCGTCTGTTTGGCTTCTCGATCCTCAAGCTGATCCGCATCTTCAAGGATGAGCTGGTACTGGCCTACTCCACTGCCAGTTCCGAGACCGTGCTGCCACGCGTGATCGAAAAGATGGAAGCCTACGGTGCGCCGAAAGCTATCTGCAGCTTTGTGGTGCCGACCGGCTACTCGTTCAACCTCGACGGTTCGACGCTGTACCAGAGCATCGCGGCGATCTTTATCGCCCAGCTGTACGGCATCGACCTGTCGGTCGGCCAGCAACTGATGCTGGTGCTGACCCTGATGGTCACCTCCAAAGGTATCGCCGGCGTGCCGGGTGTGTCCTTCGTCGTGCTGTTGGCCACCCTGGGCAGTGTGGGTATTCCGCTGGAAGGCCTGGCGTTCATCGCCGGTGTCGACCGCATCATGGACATGGCGCGTACCGCACTCAACGTCATTGGCAACGCCTTGGCCGTATTGGTCATCTCCCGTTGGGAAGGCATGTACGACGACGCCAAGGGTGAGCGCTACTGGAACTCCCTGCCGCACTGGCGCAGCAAGACAGCCTCGGTGATCGGCGAGACCAGCCGTAGCTGATAGCAATGTGATCTGAACCAACCCCGGGAAATCCGGGGTTTGTCGTTTCTGTCAGCCCCGCTATCATTCGCCCCATCTTTCGGGGGATTCATCTGATGCTCAATGGCCTGTGGCTTGGCTTCTTTGTCGTGGCAATGGTGTCGGCACTGGCGCAATGGCTGGTCGGCGGTAACGCCGGGATTTTCGCGGCGATGGTGGAAAGCATTTTCGCCATGGCCAAACTGTCGGTGGAAGTGATGGTGCTGCTGTTCGGCACCTTGACGCTGTGGTTGGGTTTTTTGCGCATCGCTGAAAAAGCCGGCATCGTCGACTGGCTGGCCAAGGCCCTCGGCCCGCTGTTTCGGCGCCTGATGCCCGAGGTGCCCGCCGGCCATCCGGCCATTGGCTTGATCACCCTGAACTTCGCCGCCAACGGCCTGGGCCTGGACAACGCCGCCACGCCGATTGGCCTCAAGGCGATGAAGGCACTGCAAGAACTCAACCCCCTCCCCAACACCGCAAGTAACGCACAGATCCTGTTCCTGGTGCTCAACGCTTCGTCGCTGACGCTGCTGCCGGTGACCATCTTCATGTACCGCGCGCAGCAAGGCGCCGCCGACCCGACGCTGGTGTTCCTGCCGATCCTGCTGGCCACCAGCGCTTCGACCCTCGTCGGCCTGCTGTCGGTGGCGATCATGCAGCGCTTGCGGCTGTGGGACCCGGTGGTGCTGGCCTACCTGATTCCCGGCGCCTTGGTGTTGGGTGGTTTCATGGCGTTGCTGGCGACCTTGTCTGCCACGGCGTTGGCAAGCTTGTCTTCGATCCTCGGCAACCTGACGCTGTTTGGCCTGATCATGCTGTTCCTGGTAATCGGTGCGTTGCGCAAGGTCAAGGTGTACGAAGCGTTTGTCGAGGGCGCCAAGGAAGGCTTCGACGTGGCCAAGAACCTGCTGCCGTACCTGGTGGCGATGCTTTGCGCCGTGGGTGTGCTGCGCGCCTCCGGAGCGTTGGACTTCGGCCTGGAAGGCATTCGTCATGTGGTGGCCTGGACGGGCATGGATACGCGCTTTGTCGACGCGTTGCCGACCGCAATGGTCAAGCCGTTTTCCGGCAGCGCGGCGCGGGCGCTGTTGATCGAGACCATGCAGACCAAGGGCGTGGACAGCTTCCCGGCGCTGGTGGCGGCGACGATCCAGGGCAGTACGGAAACCACCTTTTATGTGTTGGCGGTGTACTTCGGCTCGGTGGGCATCCAGCGAGCCAGGCATGCGGTGGGGTGTGCGTTGCTGGCGGAGTTTGCCGGCGTGGTGGCGGCTATTGCGGTATGCTACTGGTTCTTCGGCTAACCCTTAGACCGCTATCGGGAGCAAGCCCCCTCCCACCGTTTGAATGTATTCACAGATCAAAATGTGGGAGGGGGCTTGCTCCCGATGAGGCCCTCAGCGTTTCGCAGTAGCATTGCCCTGCGCCACCACCCAATCCACCACCTGCCTGTTCAACTGGTCTCCCGCCAGCCCGAATGCGGCAACCACCGCAGGCACCTTGGTATCACTTACCGGCTGGTGCACCTCAAATCGCCGGCTGGCGATGATCCGCTGATCACTGCCGCGCACCAGCCGCGCATCCAGGCGGATCACCACTTCCACCGCCCCGCCCCGGTATTCGCTCTGAAACGCCTGCAACTGCCCGCCCAGCTCATAGTCGGCTTGCAAGTTGGTCTCATCGGTACTCAGCAGCGTCACCCGTCCATCACGTTGGAAGCCGTCCATGAACCGATTGCGCAGCAAGACGGGCGATGGGTCGCTCCAGCGTGAATTGGCATAGCTGCTGATCAGGTTGCCATCAGGCACCACGGCAATGCGTGGGCTGTCGAGAAATTCGCTGGTTTGCGGCTTAGCGATACGCAGCGACCAACTGACCGCTGCAACTTGGGTCGCTGTCTGGGTCGAGGCCAGACGGTACACGTCCGAAGGGTCGGCCTTGGGCAGGATCGAGCACGCGCCGACCAGCACCAGTGCCAGAGGGGCGATCATTTGGTAAGCACGCTTCATGGCGTGAACTCCTTGTTCTTGTCGCTGCCCAGCAAGTAGCCACTGGGGTTGGCTTCCAGGCGACGGGAGATGGCGCGCAGCGAACCCAGGGTTTCGCGCAGTTCACGCACCGCCGGTGCCAGTTCGTTGAGACCCTGCATGCCGCTGTTCACCGAGTCTTTGTTGTCGGTCAGCAAGGTGTTGAGGGTCGCGGTGCTTTGTTCGAGGGATTTCATCGCCTGCTCAGCGCTGCCGAAAGCTTGCTTGCCTTGCTCATTGAGCAGCCCGTTGGCGCTACGCATCAGCGTGGTGGTTTGCTCCAGCGCGGCGCCGGCCTGCTTGCTCACCTGCAGCAACTGCTGCATCACCACTTTGATATCGCCGCGCTGGTCGGCGATGGCACCGGTGGTTTGCTGCAAGTTGTCCAGGGTTTTGCTCAAACGCTCGACGTTCTCGCCGGAGAAGACGCGATTAGCGTTGTGCAGCAACAGGTTGACGCTGGTCATCAGGTCGTTGCTGTTGTTCAGCAGGCGTGCGATGGGCGACGGTGAGGCGATGATTTCCGGCAGGTTACCGTCCTTGCCCTTGAGTACCGGGCTTTGCGGTGTACCGCCGCTGAGCTGGATGATCGAGGTGCCGGTGATACCGGTCAGGGCCAGTTTGGCCTGGGTGTCTTCCTTGATCGGCGTCTGCCCGGCCAGGCGGATGCGGGCGAGTACGCGGCGTGGGTCTTTGGGGTCCAGGCGCAGGCTGGTGACATCCCCTACCTTGATCCCGCTGTACTGCACCGAGCTGCCCTGGGACAGGCCGCTGACCGCCTCGTTGAACACGACTTCATAATCCTGAAAGGCGCTGTCGACGCTGGACTTGGCCAGCCACAGGCCAAATAGCATCGCGCCGACCACCACGATTACGCTGAACAGACCGATCATCACATGATGGGCTCGGGTTTCCATGTCATACCTCGTTGAGCGATTGAGCGGCATCCAACGCCGCGCGGCCACGGGGGCCGTGGAAATATTCGTGAATCCAGGCGTCGTCCGTTTCCGAGACGATATCGATGGCGTCCGCCACCAGCACTTTTTTCTGAGCCAGCACCGCGACGCGGTCGGTGATGGTGTATAGCGTGTCGAGGTCGTGGGTGACCAGGAACACGCTCAAGCCCAGGGCATCGCGCAGGGTCAGGATCAACTGGTCGAATTGCGCCGCGCCGATCGGATCGAGGCCGGCGGTGGGTTCATCGAGAAACAGGATGTCCGGGTCCAGCGCCAGCGCTCGGGCCAGGGCTGCGCGTTTGATCATGCCGCCGGACAGCGACGCCGGGTACTTGTCGGCCGCCGACAGCGGCAGCCCGGCCAGCGCCAGTTTGACCGCCGCCAGATGCTCGGCGTCGGCGCGGCTGAGGCCGGCGTGTTCGATCAATGGCAGGGCGACATTTTCGGTGACGGTCAGCGAAGAAAACAGCGCGCCCTTCTGGAACAGCACGCCAAAGCGCCGTTCCACCAGCGAGCGTTCATGTTCCGACAGGTTCGGCAGGTTCTTGCCGAACACGCGCACCTCGCCTTCGTTGGGCCGGCGCAGGCCGACGATGCTGCGCAACAGCACCGACTTACCGCTGCCGGAGCCGCCGACCACCGCAAGGATCTCGCCTTTATACAGATCCAGGTCGAGGTTCTCGTGCACGCTCTGGCTACCGAAGCGGTTGCACAGCCCGCGTACTTCAATGACCGCCTCAGTGGGCGCACGGTGTAGACGACTCACCAGCCCATCTCCATGAAGAACATCGCCGCGACCGCATCCAGCACGATCACTACAAAAATCGATTGCACCACGCTGGAGGTGGTGTGGGCGCCGACCGACTCGGCGCTGCCACTGACCTTGAAGCCTTCCAGGCAACCGATGGCGGCGATCAGGAAGGCGAAGATCGGTGCCTTCACCATGCCCACCAGAAAGTGCTGCACACCGATGTCCGATTGCAGCAGCGAGAGAAACATCGCCGGCGAGATATCCAGCGCCACCGCACACACGACGCCGCCACCAATGATCCCCGAGAGCATCGCCAGAAAGGTCAGCATCGGCAGCGCCACCAAGAGCGCCAACACACGAGGCAGGACCAGCAGTTCCATCGGGTCCAGGCCCAGGGTGCGGATGGCGTCGATTTCTTCGTTGGCCTTCATCGAGCCGATTTGCGCGGTGAAGGCGCTGGCGGTGCGGCCGGCGATCAGGATCGCGGTGAGCAGTACGCCGAATTCGCGCAGAAATGAGAAGGCTACCAGGTCCACGGTAAATATCGTCGCGCCGAAACTTTTGAGCACCGTGGCCCCAAGGAACGCCACCACGGCACCCACCAGAAACGTCAGCAGGGCCACGATGGGCGCGGCGTCGAGGCCGGTTTGTTCGATATGCGCCACCATGGGCGTCAGGCGCCAGCGTTTGGGGCGCAAAATGCCACGGGCGAAGGTTTCGAGGATCAGGCCGATAAAACCCAGCAGTTTCATCGCGTCCTGCCACACCGTGTCTACCGCTCGGCCGATGCGGGCCAGCAGTTGAATGCCGGTGGCTTCTTCGGGTTCCTTGAGCGGCACGCAGAAATCATTCAACGAGTGGTAGACGGTCTTGAGCAAGGCGCGGTCGGCGGCGGACAGGCTGCAATCGGCTCGCTCGGCGGAGTGCTCGATACGGTCCGGGCCCAGCAGTTCCACCAGCAGCGATGCGCCGGCGGTATCCAAAGTGCCGAGGCCATTGAGGTCGATGTGGGCACCGGCGTCGTATTGGCCGTCGAGCGTGTTCGACAGCTTTTTCAGGTGGGCGTAGTGGGCAAGCGTCCAGTCCCCCGTAATCCTGAGTAACGGCGGAGTGGTGGACGTATCGAGGTGGGCTGCGCCGGCCGTCGTACTGGTGGTCATAAGCTCCGAGCTTGTCTGGTTATCCACAATTGCTACGTAATAGCACGATCCGCCCTACTTCGGGTTGTCCGTTTGTGCGGTGTCAGTGACTTTGAAGCGCAACACGCCGATGACTTGCCCGTCTTCGGTCAGCACGCGCACTTGCCAGCGGCCCACCGAATCCGCCGGGAAGTTCTGCTTATGGGTCCAGGCGCGATAGCCTTCCTTGCGCCCGCCGTGGATATCCAGGGCAATGCGATCAACCTCTTTGCCATTGAATTTCCATACATGATAGATCCGCTCATCCAAGCCGCGCGGCGCGTTGATCGCGGTATAGGCGTATAGCCCGTCGCTGCGCAGTTGGGCGGCGTTGACCTCCTTGAGGTCATCGCCGGGCGTGCGATCTTGCAGTTGGGTGCTGATAGCCACCTCGGTCATCCACAACGTGGCCGGCGGCACCCAGGTGCGCAGGAACCAGCCGGCGCAACCAATGGCCGCCGTCACCCCCAGCAGCATCGCCCAGCCTTTGACGCTGCGCAGCGGCAGGCTTGCGGCCAGGCTTGGGATCGACAGTGCCATGGCCACGCCCAGGGCCAATTTGTAACTTTCGGCGGTGGTCAGGTGCAGGATGATTGGCAGCGCAGTGAGCAGCGCGGCGAACAGGGTCAAGGTGTGCAGTGCGAGGAACAGCGAGCGCTTGGGCGCCAGCCACTTGTAGTACAGCGGGTCGGTGATCGACACCAGTGCCGCTGCGCCGAGTAAACCGGTGAAGATCGATTGGCCGCTGTTCCAGGTGGTGGTGACAAAGAAAAACGGCAACACAAAAAACAGACTCTCCTGATGGATCATCTGGGTGGCGTAGCGCAACAGGGGCTCGGGGATTTCCCGGTTGAAGACTTTGGCAAACAGTTGGGTAAAGCTGTTCTCCAGCATCAGCCACAGCCAGCTCACTAGCATGATCACCGCGATCCAACTGGCCATGCCTTGCTGGCGATCCACCAGAATGAAGCTGCACACGCCCGAGATAAAACCGCCGAGTGCGATCACCCCGGGGTAGCGCTTGATCAGCTCCAGGATTCGCTGGATAAGGGGCGGCAGGTTTGGCATGGGCGGTTCACAGTCGGAGTAGGAAAAATCGCCGGACAGAATAACGTCTTAGCCTGGTGTGCGGTGCTTCATTGCGTGATCCGTTTGCGATAAAGCCTGAGGCCAATCAATAGCATGGCGATCAGTCCCAGCACGCCGGCACCGATCCACGTCAGGGCGTCATAGCTCAATAGCGGCTTTTCGATACGCCAATAGCCCGGCTGGTTGAATACTTGGCGCATGGCCTGGTTGGTTTGCTCAAGGTTAACCGCCTTGATGCGTTTGACCGGGTCGCTGAAGTGTCCGTCGGCGTAGTCGCCCGATGCGCGCCAGTAATAGTCGGCCAACTCGCTGTTGCCCTGCACGGCCCAGGCTTGGCGCGCGATGGCGGCTTGTTGCAGGCGGCTGAAAGTGGCCGGGTCGAGGCCGTCCTTGAGCAATTGCGTCTTGAGGTCTTGCAGTACCTGTTCCGCTTCGCCGAGGTCGCCCCGTTCAAGGTCGGCATTCAGGCTCAGGAAACCTACGCCGCCGAGCACTTCGCGCTCACTCCAGGGGCCGTAGGACAAACCGTGCTTGAGGCGCAGTTGGCGGTACAACGCCCAGTCGAGGTAGTCCTTGAGCAGGTCGTAGGTTTCATCATGCTGGTCGTCCAGCACCGGTTCCGGGAACAGCCAGTGCAACTTGGCGCCGTTACCGAGCCAGCCGTGGATCAAGTCACGGTGGCTGGCGGCGGCGTGCTGGATCTCCGGCAGCGGCCGATGCTCGCTCGGCTCCACCGGCTCAAGTTGGCCATAGGTGCGTTCCAGATAGGCCGGCAGCACCTTGTCGAGCTCGCCGACGACGATCAGGGTCATGTTGTTGGGGGCGTACCAATTTTTGCGCAGCGCCTCCAACTGATTGCGGGTCAGGTGATTGACCTGAGCCCGTTCGGCGCATTTGAGTCCCAGTTCGACAGCCAGTTGATTGCTGGCGCTGTGGCCCAGGTCCTGGCGGTCGAGCAAGCGTTGCAGGTGCGAGTAATGGCCTCCGTCTTCGCGTTCGACCACTTGCCTGGCCGCATTGATGTGCGCGTCGGTGAGTTCGGTGCGGGTAATGATGGCCAGCAGCAGGTCCAGCACCTTGCGCTGGTTTTGTGCCGGCGCCTCGATCACAAAGGTGGTGTCGGCGTTGCTGGTATAGGCATTCCATTCGCCGCCCAAGGCTTGCATACGGTCTTCGAGGTCACCCTCGCCTGCGCCGTCGATGCCGCTGAAGAGCACATGTTCGAGCAGGTGCGGCAGTTCTTTGTCCTCACAACTGAAGTCATCCAGGCCGACACCGACCACCAGGCGGATGGCCACGTGCCCGCGTTCGGTGCCCGGCTTGAGCAGCACTTGCAGGCCGTTGGGCAAGGTGTAGCCCTCGACGTGCAGGCGGTCAAAGGCAAAGGTATATGCCGAACCCATGAGCAGGCAGGCGAATAACAGGCGACGCATAACAAACTTCCCGGCGGGTGAGGTCCACTGTTAACTGACTTCACGCGCCATCGTACGTTCAGGGCGAATGGGTGATGTCGGCAATATCTTCAGTGGAGAGCGCACCGGTGTCAGAGGTTTCCAGCACCACATAAGCGCTGCTGCAAAACAGCGAGTTGAGGCGCTTCATGTCGGCAATCAGTTCCAGGTGCAGGGAACTGGTCTCCAGGCTTTGTACGATCTTGCGTTGCAGGCGGCTGACATGGGCGTGAGCCAAGCGCCGTTCCTGGGCACGAAAGCGGCGCTTCTCGCGCAGCAATTGCCGGGCACTTTCCGGGTCGGCGCTGAGGAATACCGACAGCCCCAGGCGCAGGTTGGCGATCAACTGGCCGTGCAGGCCGGTGAGTTCTTCCAGGCCCACTTCGGAAAACTGCCGGCGCTGGGAGGTTTTCTGCTGCTGGACTTTGCGCAGCATGCGTTCGATCAGGTCGCCGGCCAGTTTCAAGTTGATCGACAACTCGATGATCTCGGCCCAGCGGCGGCTGTCGTGTTCACTGAGGTCTTCGCGGGGCATTTGCGCGAGGTACAGCTTGATTGCGCTGTAGAGCGCCTCGACGTCATCGCTGAGGCTGCGCATTTCCTGGGTGATGGCGGTCTGCTTGCCGCGTAGCACCTCTTGCATGGCGGTGAGCATGTTGTCGATCAGGTCGCCCAGGCGCAGGGTTTCGCGGGCGGCGTTGGCCAGGGCCAGGCTGGGTGTATCCAGGGCGGCCGGGTCCAGATGGCGCGGCTTGGCTTTGCCATTGGTTTCCGGTTGTTCCGGCAGCAGCCAGGCGCAGAGACGGGCCATCGGGCCGATGCTGGGCAGCAGGATCAAGCAGCGGCTGACGTTGTAGAGCAGATGGAAGGTGATGACCATGCCCTGGGTGCTGAAGTCCAAACCGTCCATCCAGCGTACGAGGGGGTCGAGTATCGGAATGATCAGCAACAAGCCGATCAGTTTGTACAACAGGCTGCCCAGGGCCACCTGGCGTCCGGCGGCGTTCTGCATGTTGGTGCTGAGGAAGGCCAGCACGCCGCTGCCGATGTTGGCACCGATCACCAGGCCGATGGCCACGTGCAGGCCGATCACCCCGGCACCGGCCAGGGTCGCGGTCAGCAGCACAGCGGCCAGGCTGGAGTAGGAAATCATCGCGAACAGGGCGCCGACCAGGGCATCGAGCAAGATATCGCCGGTCAGCGAGGCAAAGATGACTTTGACGCCCTGGGCATGGGTAATCGGCCCAGCAGCTTCGACAATCAATTGCAGCGCCAGAATGATCAGGCCCAGGCCGATGCCGACACGGCCCATCTGCCCTGCCCGCGTCTGTTTGCGCGACAGGAAGAAAATCACCCCGAGAAAAATCAACAGCGGCGAAAGCCAGGACAAATCGAACGTCAGCACCCGCGCCATCAACGCTGTACCGACGTCGGCGCCGAGCATGGTTGCCAGGGCGGGCATCAACCCCATCAAGCCCTGGCCGACAAACGAAGTCACCAGCATGGCCGTGGCGTTACTGCTCTGCACCATGGCCGTCACCAGGATCCCGGCGACAAACGCCAACCAGCGTTTGGACATGTTCTGCCCGATGACTTGGCGCAAGTTGGAACCGTAGACCCGCAAGATGCCGGTACGGACGATGTGCGTGCCCCAGATCAGCAGGGTCACGGCGGAAAGCAGATTGAGCAAGGTCAGCATGCTCGGCCCCCCGTATAGGTGCGCTCCAAAAAGAGCGAAGGAAAGTTGCCGCGTGCCGTTCTACGTCTTGTAGTTAAGCTGTAGTTGGCGAATGGGCTCTGCGCCAGCATCGCATAGCTAAAGTGAGGTTTGAAATAAAACTGTCATGAAATCGACTTTTCGTGGATGAAAAAAAGAGACTTAAAAAGCCTCTTTTTTTGTCTGGCTCGGGTTATTGACCCGGAATGTCCTTGCGCAGTTTCACCGGCTCCTGCTGTTTCTTCTTTTTCGCAATGGCGGTGCGCATCTTGATGTTGATCGCTTCCACCGCCAGCGAGAACGCCATGGCGAAGTAGACGTAGCCTTTTGGCACGTGCACGTCGAAGGATTCGGCGATCAGCACCGTACCCACCACCAGCAGGAACGACAGCGCCAGCATTTTCAGCGACGGGTGCTTGTCGATGAATTCGCTGATGGTGCCGGCGGCCATCATCATCACCAGTACGGCGACGATGATCGCGGCCACCATGACCGGCACATGAGACACCATGCCGACGGCGGTGATCACCGAGTCCAGGGAGAACACGATGTCGATGATCGCGATCTGGATAATGGTGTAGATGAACTTGCCACCGGCACCCTTGGGCTCGTCGTGAGTTTCGTCTTCGCCTTCGAGCGCGTGGTACATCTCCTGGGAGCTTTTCCACAACAGGAACAAGCCACCGAAGAACAGGATCAGGTCGCGCCCGGAAATGCCTTGGCCAAACACCACGAACAGATCGGCGGTGAGTTGCATCACCCAGGTGATCGACAGCAGCAACAGGATTCGCGTGACCATGGCCAGGGCCAGGCCGAAGATCCGGGTGCGGGCCTGCATATGCTTGGGCATGCGGCTGACCAGGATCGAAATCATGATGATGTTATCGATACCCAGGACGATCTCGAGGGCCGTCAGGGTGAAGAAGGCAATCCAGATTTCCGGATTGGTCAGCCATTCCATGTGTATTCCTTTGAGCGAGTGTTAAACCGCGCGGCTGTCGCGCCGCGCGGTGGGGTTGTTACGGTTATAGAGTGCTGAACAGCGGAAAAATCCCCATCAGCAACGCGGCGAACATTATGCACAGGCACACCAGCACTGCCCACTTGAGGGTGAAGCGCTGGTGATCGCCAAACTCGATGCCGGCCAGGGCCACCAGCAGGTAGGTCGAGGGTACCAACGGGCTCAGCAAGTGCACGGGCTGGCCAACGATGGAGGCGCGGGCCATTTCCACGGCGGTGATGCCGTAGTGGCTGGCGGCTTCGGCGAGTACTGGCAGTACGCCGTAGTAGAACGCATCGTTGGACATGAAGAAGGTGAACGGCATGCTCACCAAAGCGGTGATCACCGCCAGGTAAGGGCCCAGCGCATCCGGGATGACCGCCAGCAGGCTCTTGGACATGGCGTCGACCATGCCGGTGCCTGACAGGATGCCGGTGAAGATACCGGCGGCGAAGATCAGCCCGACGACCGCCAGCACACTCCCTGCGTGGGCCGCGACGCGGTCCTTCTGCTGTTGCAGGCACGGGTAGTTGACGATCATGGCGATACTGAACGCCACCATGAACAGCACCGGCAGCGGCAGCAGGCCTGCGATCAGGGTGCACATCAGGGCGAAGGTCAGCGCGCCGTTGAACCAGATCAACTTTGGACGACGGGCGTCCGGGTATTGCGAGACGCTGATCTCGCTGTGGTCGATCTCGTCGCCCTGCAGGTGCAGCTCACCCAAGCGGGCACGCTCACGCTTGCCGTACAGGTAGGCAATCACCAGGATGGCAACCACACCAGCGGCCATGGCCGGGATCATCGGTACGAAGATGTCCGAGGGGTCCACATGCAGTGCGCTGGCGGCGCGTGCGGTCGGGCCGCCCCAAGGCGTCATGTTCATCACGCCACCGGCGAGGATGATCAAGCCGGCCATGATTCGCGGGCTCATGCCGATGCGCTGGTACAACGGCAGCATGGCGGCCACGCAAATCATGTAAGTGGTGGCGCCGTCACCATCGAGGGACACCACCAGGGCCAGGACGGCGGTGCCGACCGAGACTTTCAGTGGGTCGCCCTTGACCATCTTGAGGATCTTGCGCACGGCCGGGTCGAACAGGCCGGAGTCGATCATCAGGGCAAAATAGAGAATGGCGAACATCAGCATCACGCCGGTCGGCGCAAGCTTGGTGATGCCCGCGAGCATCATCGGGCCTATCTCCGGTGCAAAGCCACCAAACAAGGCGAACAGGATCGGTACGATGATCAAGGCGATCAGCGCGGACAGGCGCTTGGTCATGATCAGGAACATGAACGTAATGACCATGGCAAAGCCAAGGAAAGTCAGCATAGGGAAACTCCAGGCGTAGCGCGGCTAGGGAATGGCGAACCGGGTGGGGTCAGCGCAGAACGAAAAGCACGAGGCGTACGGGGGGAGTAGGGCTGAACAGGCGGGTACGGACGGACATCGGGAATCACCATTGTTGTTGTTAACAGTCGGTCTGTTGCCGACAGTGGGGCGATCCTAGACTTGAAACCTTTCAACCAGCTTTCGCTGAGTAAACAGGTGGTGGTGGACAGATGCGCGGTCTATGAATTTATGTAGATCCCACATTTGGACGGTGTTTGGCAGTGATTTTTCAGGGCAGTTCGAGGCCGCCGGCGGCCTTGTGCAGTTGGCGCAGATGCTCGCCCATTTGCTTGAGGTTGGCTTCGCAGGCGGCAATCTCGTCGGCACGGGAAGGGTCCAGCAGCGCCCTGACCTCTTTATCCAGATCGCCGGTCAACGACTGCAATTGCTTCTGGCGCTCGGCGCTTTCCGATTCCAGGCGTTTGGACTCCGACGGTTGCGGCAGGCCGTAGCCACCGCTGCCCAGCAGTTCAGCCGGACGGCTGAGGAAGCCACTGTTGGCGAGGATTTGCTGCAGGGTGTTGTTGGCTTGTTCCATGCCACCGTTTTTCAGCTCGCGGGCGCTGAGGTAGCGTTGCTTGACTTCGTCCTGGGCCAGCATCAGTTGTCTGCGATAGCTGGCTTGTTCCAGCAGTAGCAGTGCGGCGCTGGTGCGTAAGTCGGCCTGGCTGAACCACTGTCGTCGCTCGGCCGCACTCAGGGACAGCCAATCTTCAACCTGGGTCTGCTGGATTGGCAGGCGTTTGCGCAGCACATCAAACATTGCCTGATAGCGTTCGCGGAACGAGTCGAAGTGATAGCCCAGGCGCAATGCCTCGCGCTTGTCGTCAAGTACGCTGGTATCGGCCAGGCCGCGTGCGCTGAGTACTTCCAGCAAGCCGTTGGGGGTGATGTTATCCAGGCCGGTCAGTTGTGGATTGGCGCTGCCGCTGCGCAACAGTTTCAGGCTTTCCACCGCGCAGTTGTTGGAAATGAAGAAGTAGTTGCCGTCGTAGCTCCAGTGCATTTCGGCGGCGTGCTCGACGGTGTCGGTGATCTCCTGGCGGTTGAGCTTCAGTGGCACCGAGGCCAGGCCGCGCAGTTCCGTCTTGGTGTACTCATCGATCACTTGGGCCAGCGGCAGTACGAACAATCGCGACGGGTATTTGCCGACCAGGCCATCCCAGCTCGACAGTTGCACGTCACCCACGAAAGCGCGGTACGACAGCACCAGGTGCTGGTCGAGGTCCAGGCGACAGTCCGGGCCGCGCGGGCGGCCCGGTGCGCAGATCACCAGGCGCAACATGCTGTGGCCCCAGCGGCTCACCAGGTTCTGGTTGGCTTCGGCCAGCAGGTAGTCGATTTCGTAGACGCGCTCGGGGTCGACCTGACCCAGCGGCGTCTTGGCAAAGTCGTTGCCGGCATTCAGGAACGCGTAGGTCTTGGCGCAGGTGTCCTGCTCAGGTGGTGCCCAGCCGAAGTGTTCCTTGTAGTAGCGAAACAGCGCAGGACGGCGGCAGGCGTAGCTGGGGTCGAGGAGAAAATACTCCATGTTGACCGCTACGAACTCCAGTGGGCTGGTGGTTTCGTAGAGATCCGGGCTGCGCGCAACTTGATGGTTGTGTTGCTCGCGCTCGCCGCGGCGGCCGACGTATTGCGGCCAGCCGGCAAGGTCGAGCAGGCGGGGGTCGTCGCTGAGGGTAAAGCGGCGGTCATTCTGACCCCGGCATTGATCGGGCAGGCCGATCAGGCCGGTGATGTTGTTCTGGCGGCTGCAGCGATTGATCAGAGCGCGGTCGTCTTTGGACCATAGGCGTGCACGATCGTAGATATGGGTCAGTTCATGCAGCACAGTGGCGAGCATTTCCCGGCGCACGGTGCCGTGGGGGCGATTGGTTTTCTGGGTGGCGGCGCTGCCATCGGTCAGGCTGGCGAGCAGGTTCCGGTTGAGGTCCAGCTCGGACACCAGAGAAGCCTGGCCGTAGGCGTTTTCCGGCATCTTGTCGGTCCAGCCGACATCGATGCGCCGGTCCAACTGCTCGATAAAGCGCGGCGGCAGGGAGCGCATCGCTTCATCGAGCAACGCCTGGCTGGCCTGCTGTTCGGCCGGGCTCAAACCCTCGGTTATGAGCCTCAGTTGCAGGCTGGCCTGGGCGGTACCTGCGCACAGCAGCACAGCCCAGGCCAGTAGCCAGGCGGCGACGCGCCTCACAGTGCGAGGATGGCTTCAGCGAGAGTCTGGTCACTGGCATCGCGGGCTTCAGGTACGCGAGTTCGCAGGGTGTCGAAAGCAGCTTCCAGTTGGGCGCCGCGGATCTCGCCATTGGAGGCGACGAAACTGGCTGCATCATCGTGGGCTTCACGCACGATTTTGGAATCGCGGATGGAGGTGGTGGTGTCCGAAGTGAAATCAATCGTGCGGGCCGAAGCACGTACGATGATGTTACTGGTGGCTTTCAGGGTTTGCGCGTGGGCGACATCGGCCAACAACAGCAGGCCGAGAGCGGCGGCGATCAGCGGGCTACGCATGGACTAACTCCAGAATACAAAGATGACTATTGGACGAGAATTGCTTGCGCCAGTTCAAGGTCGCTGGCGTTAAGTTTTGGCTGGGTACGGCGCAGGTAATCCAGTGCGGATTCCAGTCGGGCGCCCCGCCATTGGCCGTCTGTGGCTATATACGCGGCAGCGTCATCCCGGGCGGCCAGTATTCTTTTTCTGTCAAAGGGCGCTGATGTCACCTTGCTGGTGGCATAGGCACTGATGACGGTGCTCTGGGTGGACACATCAAAGGCTGATGCCAGTGGTGACCAGCAGGCGCAAATCAATACAGGAACAAACAACAGGCGGTATGAAAATGCCATGGGTCTCGACAACTGAAAGCGAGCGCCAAGGCTAGCGCAATGCCCGGGCGAGAGCCAGCGGCGATGCGTCCGGGAGCGGCGGCGCTCCCGGAATTTCATCTGCGATCAGATTGCCAGGATTGCCTGGGCCAACTGCGCATCAGTCGCGGTATTCAACTGTGGCGCTTGTTGGCGGATGTGGGCCAGGGCGCTTTCCAGTTTCACGCCACGGATGGCGCCTTCGCTGGCGACGAAGCTGGCGGCGTCGTCACGGGCGGCTTGTACCACCTTGTGGTCACGCAAGGAGGAGGTTGCATCGGAGCTGGCATCGGAAGTGGCTTTGAGCGCACCGACGATCGAGTCAGTGGTCACGATGAGGCTGCTCGCGTTGGCGTTGGCAGTGATGGCCAACAGGGCAGCAGCACTCAGCAGGCGGAGACGGGACATGGGTTAACTCCTGTAGATAGACAAATAATGCGGCGCAGAGCGGCCACTGTGAAACGGACATGGGTGCTATTGGGCATCAGACGTCTGTTCTACAAAGTTCGCCACGTGGTGGTGGATATTAAGCCGTCGTCTGTCCGTTCGGAAGCCTGCAATTTAATTGTACTGGTGTTTTTTGGAATTTATAAAACTGTACTAGTCCACGTAAACCAGGCCGCTGATTCGGCGCCCATAAACAGCAAAGCCCGCCTCCGGTTTCCCGGGGCGGGCTTTGCTTTGACAAATCAGGGTGCTGGCGGTGGACCCGGCGGGTCAGGGCCAGCGGGCGCCAATTAGCGCCAGAACGGCTTGCTCAGCTCTTCGTAGCGTTGAGCTTCACTGATACCGGCGTCAGCCAGCAGACGCGAATCCAGACGAGCCAGTTGGTGGCGGCTGGAGATGCGGCGCTGCCACAACATCAGGTTGGCGAGAACGCGCAAAGGCAGGGAAGCCTGGGAGTTTACAGCTTTTTCTTCGAAGAACAGTTCGGAACTGAGTGTACGTTCCATGATGACATCCTTCCGCTTGTGGCGGGATTAGGTAGTGGTTTAACTGATGCCAATGATCCTCCTCTCGCGCAAGACTCTCTAGATACAGTTCACCTGTATTGTGAGAGGCCAGTTAACTGTTTATAGGTGCTGTACCGTACGGAAATAGGGCAACTGTACCTGTCTGCACTGAAACAGTGCGAAATAGGCATTTTCGGTGAGGGGAGTAGGATAATTCGGTAGGAAAAGACCGGTACAGCAGTACAGTTTTTTACGGATGTGTGGTTTGACCTGCCGAGCTGATGAAACTGTGTTTGCATCAGCCCGGATCTGTACCAATCAAGCCTTGAGCATATGCCCGGTTTCTTCCAGGTTGATGTGCCAACTCAGTGCTTCGCGCAGGATGTGTGGAGTATGCCCACCGATTGCACAGGCCGCGTCGAAGTAGCGGTTGAGCGCATCGCGGTAGGCCGGGTGCACGCAGTTGTCGATGATCACGCGGGCCCGTTCCCGCGGCGCGAGGCCGCGCAGGTCGGCCAGGCCGACTTCGGTTACCAGGATGTCGACATCATGTTCGGTGTGGTCCACATGGCTGACCATCGGTACCACGCTGGAAATCGCGCCGCCCTTGGCTATCGACTTGGTCACAAAGATCGCCAGGTGTGCGTTGCGGGCGAAATCCCCGGAGCCGCCGATGCCGTTCATCATCCGCGTACCGCAGACGTGGGTGGAGTTGACGTTGCCGTAGATGTCGAATTCCAGCGCGGTATTGATACCGATAATGCCCAGGCGGCGCACCACTTCCGGATGGTTGGAGATCTCCTGCGGGCGCAGTACCAGCTTGTCTTTATAGTGTTCCAGGTTGCCGAATACATCGGCATTGCGCCGTTCCGACAGCGTGATCGAGCTGCCGGATGCAAAACTCAGCTTGCCGGCGTCGATCAGGTCGAACGTCGAATCCTGCAACACTTCCGAGTACATGGTCAGTTCTTCGAACGGCGATTCGATCAGGCCGCACATCACTGCGTTGGCGATATTGCCGATACCGGCCTGCAGCGGACCCAGTTTGTTGGTCATGCGCCCAGCGTCCACTTCCTGCTTGAGGAAGTTGATCAGGTGATTGGCGATGCCCTGCGTGTCGCTGTCGGGCGGCGTCACGGTTGAGGCTGAGTCGGCCTGGTTGGTGATCACAATGGCGACGATTTTTTCCGGTGGGATCGGAATTGCAGTGCTGCCGATGCGGTCGTCGACTTTGACCAGCGGAATCGGTGTGCGCGTCGGCCGGTAAGTCGGGATATAGATGTCGTGCAGCCCTTCCAGGTTCGGGTTGTGCGCCAGGTTGATCTCGACGATGACCTGCTTGGCGAATATCGCAAAGCTGGCCGAGTTGCCCACGGAGGTGGTCGGTACGATGTGCCCTTGTTCGGTAATCGCCACGGCTTCGATCACCGCGATGTCCGGCAACTTGAGTTGGTTGTTGCGCAGTTGCTCGACCGTTTCCGACAAATGCTGGTCGATAAACATCACTTCGCCGGCGTTAATCGCCTTGCGTAGGGTGCTGTCGACCTGGAATGGCATGCGGCGGGACAGCACGCCGGCTTCGGTCAGCTGTTTGTCCAGGTCGTTGCCCAGGCTGGCGCCGGTCATCAGGGTGATTTTCAGTGGAGAGGTCTTGGCGCGTTCCGCCAGTGCATGCGGAACGGCCTTGGCTTCACCGGCACGGGTGAAGCCGCTCATGCCGACGGTCATGCCGTCCTCGATCAGTGCGGCGGCGTCGGCCGGGCTCATGACCTTATTCAACAGCGAAGGCAAGCGGATACGATCACGGTACATGAATGGTTATCTCAGGCTACGGAAGCAAGGTGCGCAGTTTAGTGATTTCAAAAAAATTCGGCCCGCTACCATGGTCGAATGCCGGGCAGCGATTTAGAGCCTTTGGTCGGGTTTCATCAGGCCAATAAAAAACCCCAGCCTACCGGAGGCCAGGGTTTTGGGTATTGCGCTGGCGCAGTGTTATTCGACGGCCTTGACCATATCTTCGATGACCTTCTTGGCGTCGCCGAAGACCATCATGGTCTTGTCCAGGTAGAACAACTCGTTATCCAGGCCGGCATAACCGCTGGCCATCGAACGTTTGTTGACGATGATCGTCTTGGCCTTGAACGCTTCGAGGATCGGCATGCCGGCGATCGGTGAGTTCGGGTCGTTCTTGGCGGCTGGGTTGACCACGTCGTTGGCGCCCAACACCAGCACCACATCGGCCTGGCCGAATTCAGAGTTGATGTCTTCCATCTCGAACACTTGATCGTAAGGCACTTCGGCCTCGGCGAGCAGCACGTTCATGTGCCCTGGCATCCGACCTGCCACGGGGTGGATCGCGTACTTCACGGTGACGCCGTGGTGGGTCAGCTTCTCGGTCAGCTCCTTGAGCGCGTGTTGCGCCCGAGCCACCGCGAGGCCATAGCCCGGCACGATGATCACGGTGTCGGCGTTGGTCAGCAGGAACGTCGCGTCGTCGGCCGAGCCCGACTTCACTGGGCGCGCTTCCTTGGAACCGGTCGCCGCGCCGGCGTCCGAGGTATTGCCGAAACCCCCCAGCAATACATTAAAGAAGGAGCGGTTCATTGCCTTGCACATGATGTACGACAGGATCGCGCCGCTGGAGCCTACCAGGGAGCCGGCGATGATCAGCATCGAGTTGTTCAGCGAGAAGCCGATACCCGCCGCCGCCCAGCCGGAGTAGCTGTTGAGCATCGATACGACGACGGGCATGTCGGCGCCGCCAATCGGGATGATGATCAGCACGCCGAGCACGAAGGCCAGGGCCAGCATCAGCGCGAACGCTGTGAGGTTGCCCGTGAACATGAACGCCAGGCCCAGGCCCAATGTTGCGAGGCCGAGCACCAGGTTCAGCTTGTGCTGGCCGCCGAACTGTACGGGTGCGCCCTGGAACAGGCGGAACTTGTACTTGCCCGACAGTTTGCCGAACGCGATCACTGAGCCTGAGAAGGTAATCGCACCGATGGCGGCACCGAGGAACAGCTCCAGGCGGTTGCCGGCAGGGATCGAGTCGCCCAGGTGTTTGACGATACCCAGGGATTGCGGCTCGACCACGGCGGCAATCGCGATGAACACGGCTGCCAGGCCGATCATGCTGTGCATGAAGGCTACCAGCTCCGGCATCTTGGTCATTTCTACGCGCTTGGCCATGATCGAGCCGGCCGTGCCGCCGATCAGCAGGCCGACAATCACGTAGCCGATACCGGCGGTGGCCAGCTCCGCGCCGAGCTTATAGATGAGGCCTACGGTGGTGAGTACAGCCAGCGCCATGCCGAGCATGCCGAACAGGTTGCCACGTCGCGAAGTGGTGGGGTGCGACAGGCCTTTGAGGGCCTGGATGAAGCAGATCGACGCGATCAGGTAGAGCGTCGTTACCAGGTTCATACTCATTACTTCTGCACCTCTTCTTTAACTTTGGGCGCTTTCTTCTTGAACATCTCCAGCATCCTGCGAGTGACCAGGAAGCCGCCGAATACGTTGACCGCCGCCAGGGCGACAGCCAGGGTGCCCATGGTCTTGCCCAGTGGCGTCACGGTGAGTGCCGCGGCCAGCATGGCGCCGACGATGACAATTGCGGAAATAGCGTTGGTCACGGCCATCAATGGCGTGTGCAGTGCGGGGGTAACGTTCCAGACCACGTGATAACCGACATAAATGGCCAGCACAAAGATGATCAGGTTGTAGATACCGGGGGAGATAAGCTCTTCCATCGTCTGAGTCCCTGCTTAGGCGTTTTTGCGGATGACTTGGCCGTCGCGGCACATCAGGCACGCGGCGACGATGTCGTCTTCGAGGTTGATTTCAAACTGCCCTTCCTTGGTGAAGACCAGCTTCAGGAAGTCCAGCAGGTTGCGCGCATACAAGGCAGACGCGTCCGCGGCGACGGCACCGGCCAGGTTGGTTGGGCCGCAAATGATGACGCCGTTTTCCACCACTACCTGGTCAGCCACGGTCAGCGGGCAGTTGCCGCCTTGGGCGGCCGCGAGGTCGATGACCACTGACCCCGGCTTCATTTGTGCAACCGTTTCTGCGCTCAGCAGAGTCGGTGCCTTGCGGCCTGGAATCAACGCCGTGGTGATGATGATGTCAGCCTGCTTGGCGCGTTCGTGCACTGCCAGGGCCTGGCGCTGCATCCAGCTGCTCGGCATCGGGCGTGCGTAACCACCGACACCGACGGCGCATTCGCGCTCTTCATCGGTTTCGTACGGAACGTCGACGAACTTGGCGCCGAGGGATTCGATCTGCTCTTTGACGGCCGGGCGCACGTCGGAAGCTTCGATCACTGCACCCAGACGTTTCGCTGTCGCGATAGCCTGGAGACCGGCAACCCCGGCACCCAGGATCAGTACACGGGCAGCCTTAACGGTGCCTGCGGCGGTCATCAGCATCGGCATGAAGCGTGGGTAGTGGTGAGCGGCGAGCAACACGGCTTTATAGCCGGCAATGTTGGCCTGGGAGGACAGCACATCCAGGCTCTGGGCCCGCGACGTGCGTGGAGCGGCTTCGAGTGCGAATGCAGTGATGCCGTGCTCGGCCAGCTTGGCGATGGTTTCGTTGCTGAACGGATTGAGCATGCCCACCAATACGGTACCGCTTTTGATCAGCGCCAGTTCGCTGTCGCTGGGGGCAACCACCTTGAGAATCAGCTCGGCACCCAATGCATCGTTGGCACTGCCAATGGTTGCGCCTGCCGTTTCATAGGCACTGTCGACGATGCTGGCTTTGACGCCCGCTCCGCTTTGCACAGTGACCTTATGGCCCTGGCCGATCAGCTTCTTGATGGTTTCCGGGGTGGCAGCCACCCGCGTTTCACCGGTCTGGGTTTCGAGAGGAACACCAATGTGCACGTCAAATCTCCTGCATGATCTTTTTGCTTTTGATCTTTTTGTAAAAAGGCCAGTGCACCGCGAGTGGCGCATCTGGGGCGGCCGATCAGCACGATCCCGCTGAAATGACAGCGGGGCGCGGCATTTTGCAGGCGAACTTTACGGCCTTCAAGAGATTATGACGGGTGACGAAAAATTAACTACAAGTCACCCTGTGACTGATTGTCGCAATGCCCTGGAATAACCTCTTTAAATACAGGTGTTTAAAGGTATTCAGGTGTTTTTTTGGTTTTTTTGCATCGTTGCTGTGAATGGTCGCGTATTGGCCGTTTTAAGTCGCTACAGGCCATGTAGATTGTGGCTTTTGGCCTCATTTTTTATCAATCAGTACAGTCTGCTTAAATGCGACATATACGTATATCTGTAGGATTAAAATTTATTTGACTACACGGTCAATAATCCGTGATCTCCCCTTTAAATGCTTGGGATGTAGCGTTGTGATTGATCGATCAGCCAATCCCTGAATGCGTGCAATGACGCTGATTCGACTTTTCGCTCGGGAATCATCAGGTAGTAAGCCTTCGAGCTGCTCAGTGCCTTGGCGTTGGCAATCACCAACTGCCTCTCATCCAGTTCGCGTTGGATGAGAAAGGGTGGAATCAGGGCGATGCCCATGTCATGCATGGCTGCCTGGGACAACATCGAGAATAGCTCGTAACGGGGGCCTGTCATGTCGCGGGGTATGTTCAAGTGTTGCGCGTTGAACCATTGGCGCCAGGCATAGGGTCGAGTGGTTTGCTGCAGCAGCGGCAGTTCTGCGATCTGCTGGGGGCTGAAGTGAGTGTGGGTACCCAGTAAGCGCGGGCTGCACACGGGAACCGGGTTTTCACCCATCAGTCGATGGGATTCGGTGCCGGACCAGTCGGCATCGCCAAAGTAGATTGCGGCATCGAACTCGGTGTCGGCAAACAGAAAGGGGCGCGTGCGATTGGTCAGGTTGACCGTGACTTCCGGGTGCTGGCGTTGAAAATCCTTGAGCCGTGGGATCAGCCATTGAGTGCCGAAAGTAGGGACTACGGCCAGTTCGATGACATTAGTGCCCTGCTGCCCCATGACCGACAAGGTGTCGCGTTCCACGGCATCCAATTGCATGGCGACGCGACGGCTATAGGACAGCCCTGCTTCCGTCAGCTTTACCCCGCGCCGCGAGCGCCGAAACAGCTCGACACTTAAAAACTCTTCAAGACTGGCAATCTGTCGACAGATGGCGCCCTGGGTAATGGAAAGCTCATGCGCCGCCTTGGTAAAGCTCTCGTGGCGGGCCGCCGCTTCGAAACTGACGAGGGCGGTGGTACTGGGGATTTTTCTGCGCATGTACGGTGTACTCACTTATAAAACGCGTGTGTGTGGTTCTTGGCGTTTTCGAAGTGAGAAATTAGCACAACCCTATGAGGAAACCTCGTTTGCCCTCTGCGTTTGCTCGGCCTAGGCTCCATCCACGACTTCTGATTCTTTGCGCGAGGACTTATTCATGGCTGGCAAGGCAAGCTTCAACTGGATCGATCCGCTGTTGTTGGATCAACAGCTCACCGAAGAAGAGCGCATGGTGCGTGACAGCGCTGAGCAATTTGCCCAGGACAAGCTGGCGCCGCGTGTCCTCGAAGCTTTCCGCCATGAAAAAACCGACCCTGCGATCTTCCGTGAAATGGGGGAAACCGGCCTGCTGGGGGCGATGATTCCCGAGCAGTACGGTGGCAGTGGTTTGAACTACGTCAGCTATGGGCTGATTGCGCGTGAAGTAGAGCGCGTAGATTCCGGCTATCGTTCGATGATGAGTGTGCAGTCGTCACTGGTCATGGTGCCGATCAATGAATTTGGTACTGAGGCACAGAAGCAGAAGTACCTGCCGAAATTGGCCTCTGGCGAATGGATTGGCTGTTTTGGCCTGACCGAACCCAATCATGGGTCTGACCCGGGCGCAATGATTACCCGCGCGCGCAAGGTGGAGGGTGGCTATAGCCTGACGGGCGCCAAAATGTGGATCACCAATAGTCCCATCGCCGATGTGTTTGTGGTGTGGGGCAAGGACGATGCCGGCGATATCCGTGGTTTTGTCTTGGAGAAAGGCTGGAAGGGTCTGAGCGCTCCGGCGATTCATGGCAAGGTTGGGTTGCGTGCTTCCATCACTGGCGAGATCGTCATGGATAACGTGTTTGTGCCGCAAGAGAATATCTTCCCGGATGTGCGAGGTTTGAAAGGGCCGTTCACCTGCCTCAACTCTGCGCGTTACGGTATTTCCTGGGGGGCGTTGGGTGCAGCTGAATTTTGCTGGCATACCGCCCGTCAATACACCCTCGATCGTCAGCAGTTCGGCCGTCCTTTGGCGGCAACCCAACTGATCCAGAAGAAGCTGGCCGACATGCAAACCGAGATCACTCTTGCCCTGCAAGGCTGCCTGCGTCTGGGGCGTATGAAGGATGAGGGTACGGCCGCGGTTGAGATTACCTCGATCATGAAGCGCAACTCGTGTGGCAAGTCCCTGGATATCGCGCGTATGGCGCGGGACATGCTGGGGGGTAACGGTATCTCCGATGAGTTCGGCGTCGCGCGTCACTTGGTCAACCTGGAGGTGGTGAATACCTACGAAGGTACTCATGACGTGCATGCCCTGATCCTGGGGCGTGCACAAACCGGTCTTCAGGCCTTCTATTAATAGGAGCACGGCATGGGCGCGCTTTCGCACCTGAGGGTGCTGGATTTATCGCGAGTATTGGCGGGGCCATGGTCCGGGCAGATTCTCGCGGACCTTGGGGCGGAAGTCATCAAGGTCGAGCGGCCAGGTGTGGGCGACGATACGCGAGCATGGGGTCCGCCGTTCCTCAAGGACGCTGATGGCGAGAGCACCAGCGAGGCGGCGTATTATCTGTCGGCGAATCGTAACAAGGAGTCGGTGACCATCGATTTCACGCGGCCAGAGGGGCAGAAACTGGTACGCGACCTGGCGGCCAAGTCCGACATCCTGATCGAGAACTTCAAGGTGGGTGGGCTGGCAGCCTATGGGCTGGATTATGAGTCGCTCAAGGAGCTCAATCCGGAGCTGATCTATTGCTCGATAACGGGCTTCGGCCAGACGGGGCCTTATGCGACGCGTCCCGGTTACGACTTTATGATTCAGGGGCTGGGCGGACTCATGAGTCTGACCGGTCGACCCGAGGGTGATGATGGGGCTGGGCCGGTGAAGGTTGGCGTGGCGTTGACCGACATCCTGACGGGGCTTTACTCGACCGTGGCGATCCTCGCCGCGCTGGCTCATCGGGATCATGATGGTGGTGGCCAGCATATCGATATGGCTCTGTTGGATGTGCAGGTGGCATGTCTGGCTAACCAAGCCATGAATTACCTGACGACGGGAGTGCCGCCAAAGCGTCTTGGTAATGCGCATCCGAATATCGTGCCCTATCAGGATTTCCCCACGGCTGATGGTGACTTCATATTGACGGTGGGTAACGACGGTCAATTTCGTAAGTTCGCTGAAGTGGCCGGCCGGCCGATGTGGGCAGATGACCCGCGCTTTGCAACCAATAAGGCGCGAGTGGCCAACCGTGCAGAGCTGATTCCGTTGATTCGCCAGGCTACGGTCTTCAAGACGACGGCTGAGTGGGTGTCACAGTTGGAGCAAGTGGGCGTGCCGTGTGGGCCTATCAATGATTTGGCGCAGGTGTTCGCCGACCCTCAGGTCAGGGCGCGTGGCTTGGCGATGACGCTACCCCATGGCTTGGCGGGGGTGGTACCTCAGGTTGCCAGCCCGATCAGGTTGTCCAAGACTCCAGTGGAGTATCGGAGTGCGCCTCCTCTATTAGGTGAGCATACCGTCAAGGTGCTGCAAGACGTTCTGGGATTGATGCCGGCCAGTGTCGCTGCTTTAAGAGAGGCAGGAGTAATCTGAAAGCGGTCTTCTATATAGAAGGCGCTGGAGCGGCTTGGTTGTTTTTTGAACAAAGGCAACTGTTTGATAGGAAAGAAGAATTAATGGTTGACGGCGAATTATATCTGTCTATAATTCGCCCCACTTCCGGCGCAGTCGAAACTCAAAACTCCTTGGTAAACAAGAAGTTACGAAGATTCAGGCAGCGAATAGCTTCAGTTCATCGAAGCCCAGAAGGAGTTGATAGGGCGGTGTTGTTTGACTCTATCAACGGTTCGATCTTCTCGGTCGAAAGCGGAGAAAAAGAGGTGTTGACAGCAGCGTGTAACGCTGTAGAAT
>NZ_JBNPJV010000102.1:0-77453 GCF_050312585.1 Pseudomonas sp. R19M | reverse complement strand
CTGCAAAAAAGAAAAGGCCCGGTTTGCGTGGAACCGGGCCTTTTCCGTAGTGCGCGTTGAATCAGTTGCGTTCGAGGGCGAGGGCTACGCCTTGGCCGCCACCGATGCACAGCGTCGCCAAGCCTTTCTTTGCATCACGCTTGATCATTTCATGCAGCAGGGTGACCAGCACGCGGCAGCCGGACGCACCGATCGGATGGCCGATGGCAATGGCACCGCCGTTGACGTTGACCTTGTCAGCGTCCCACTCCAGCTCTTTACCCACCGCCAAAGACTGCGCGGCGAAAGCCTCGTTGGCTTCGATCAGGTCCAGGTCACTCAGTTGCCAACCGGCTTTGTCCAGGCAGCGGCGTGTCGCCGAGACCGGGCCGATGCCCATGATGGCCGGGTCGACGCCGGCATTGGCGTAGCTGGCAATGCGCGCCAATACGGGCAGGCCGAGGGCGCGGGCTTTATCGGCGCTCATCAGCAGCACGGCAGCGGCGCCGTCATTGAGGCTGGAAGCATTGCCGGCGGTGACGCTGCCGTCTTTCTTGAACGCAGGTTTGAGCTTGGCCAGGGATTCGGCGGTGGTGCCGGCACGGGGTTGTTCATCCACGGCGAAGGCGACGGGATCGCCTTTGCGCTGGGGGATCAGGACTGGCGTGATCTCATCGACAAAACGCCCGGCCTCGATGGCGGCGACGGCTTTTTGTTGCGAGGCGGCGGCGAAGCTATCCTGGGCCTCACGGCTGATACCGTACTTGTCCACCAGGTTTTCGGCGGTGATACCCATGTGGTAGTCGTTGAACGCATCCCACAGGCCATCGGTGATCATGCTATCGATCATCTTGGCGTGGCCCATGCGCAAACCGGTGCGCGCGCCAGGCAAGACGTACGGCGCCAGGCTCATGTTCTCCATGCCACCGGCAATGATCACCTCGGCGTCACCGCAACGGATGGCTTGGGCGCCCAGGTGCAGGGCCTTGAGGCCCGAACCGCAGACCTTGTTCAGCGTCAGGCTGGGCACCGCGTGGGGCAAGCCGGCCAGGATCGAGGCCTGGCGCGCCGGGTTCTGGCCGGAGCCTGCGGTCAGTACCTGGCCGAGGATCACTTCATCCACCTGGGCCGGGTCCAGGCCGGTCTGCTCCAGCAGGCGGCGGATCACGGCAGCGCCCAGTTCCGGTGCCGGAATGCTGGCCAGTGAACCCTGGAAGCTGCCCACGGCGGTGCGGGTGGCAGCAACAATCACGACGTCTTGCATGGAATCTGTCCTCACTGGAAGTGCATTTCTGGAACGTGGTCCGGGACAATCAGTTTACCGGCGGTCTTGCTCACAATCTCCTCGACGCTGACGCCAGGTGCGCGTTCCTTGAGGACAAAAGCGCCATTTTCGATTTCCAGGTAGGCCAGGTCCGTCAGAACACGCTTGATGCAGTTCGCACCGGTCAGCGGCAGGCTGCATTGGCTGAGCAGCTTGGACTCACCGTCCTTGGACGCGTGGGTCATGATCACGATGATGTTTTCCGCTCCGGCCACCAGGTCCATGGCGCCGCCCATGCCTTTGACCAGCTTGCCGGGGATCATCCACGAGGCGATGTTGCCTTGCACGTCCACTTCAAACGCACCGAGCACGGTCAGGTCGACATGGCCGCCGCGAATCATCGCGAAAGACTCGGCGGAGGAGAAGATCGAGGCGCCGATACGCGCGGTCACGGTCTGCTTGCCGGCATTGATCATGTCGGCATCGATGGTGTCTTCGGTCGGAAACGGGCCCATGCCCAGCAGACCGTTTTCCGACTGCAGCATCACTTCCATGCCTTCGGGAATGTAGTTGGCCACCAGGGTCGGAATGCCGATGCCGAGGTTGACGTAGAAACCGTCCTGCATTTCGCGGGCGACGCGTTGAGCCATTTGTTCGCGGGTAAGAGCCATGTTTTTTTCCTCTTATTGTCTGGGCTGGAGGCGGATTATTTGCGGACGGTGCGCTGTTCGATGCGCTTCTCGAAGGTGCCGCAGATGATCCGGTCGACGTAGATGCCAGGGGTGTGGATCTGCGCCGGGTCCAGCTCGCCCGGTTCGACGATTTCCTCGACTTCGACCACGGTGATCTTGCCCGCAGTAGCGGCCAGCGGGTTGAAGTTCTGAGCGGTGTGGCGATAGATGACGTTGCCGAAGTGGTCGGCTTTCCAGCCTTTGACGATGGCGAAGTCACCGGTGATGGACTCTTCCATCAGGTAGGGGCGACCGTTGAATTCGCGGGTTTCCTTGCCTTGTGCAACCGGAGTGCCGACACCGGTTGCCGTGAAGAAGGCCGGAATGCCGGCGCCGCCGGCGCGCATTTTTTCCGCCAGGGTGCCTTGGGGGGTCAATATCACTTCGATTTCGCCGCTGAGCAGCTGCTTCTCGAACAGTGCGTTTTCACCGACGTACGAGGCGATCACCTTGCTGATCTGCTTTTCTTCCAACAGCACGCCCAGGCCAAAACCATCCACGCCGCAGTTGTTGGAAACCACGGTCAGGTTGCGGGTGCCTTTGCGCTTGATCTCGGCAATCAGGTTTTCCGGAATGCCACACAGGCCAAAACCACCGGACAACACGGTCATGCCGTCTTCCAGGCCTGCCAGGGCTTCTTCATAGGACGCCACGCGTTTATCGAAACCTGCCATACGCACCTCTTTTATTGTTTGTGGGCCAGCCAATAAACCGAGTGTTGCGCCGAAGCATTGATTTGTTAAGTTGTTTTTTAAGGTTGATTGATTTAAAAAACAGCATAGTCGCCTGGCCGTTCGGAGTCGCCTCATGACCGTTAAACAGATGCGTGCCTTTCTCGCCGTGGCCCAGAGCCTGAGTTTTGCCGCGGCCTGCGAGCGTCTGCACCTTTCCCAATCGGCGCTGAGTCTGACCATCAAGGGCCTGGAAGAGGGATTGGGCGGACGCTTGTTCAGCCGCAATACCCGTAACGTCGCGCTCACCCCTGAAGGTGAATCGCTGTTGCCGCTGGCGCGTCGGCTGATCGCCGACTGGGACAATGCCGAGGATGAACTACGCCAGCGCTTCACTTTGCAGCGCGGGCGCGTGACGGTGGCGGCGATGCCATCGTTCGCGGGCAACCTGTTACCGCCGATTCTCAAGATATTCCGCGAACGTTACCCCCAAGTGAACGTGACGGTGCACGACCTGATCAACGAGCAGGTACTGGAGATGGTGCGCGACCGGCAGGTGGAATTGGGAGTGGCGTTCGAGCCCTCCGAGGCTTCTTCGCTGGCATTTACGCCGCTGTACCTGGACCGGTTCATCGCGGTGGTGCCGGGCGATTCACCCTTGGCCGAGCGCGTCGAAATCGACTGGAAAACCCTGTTGGCGCAACCGTTCATTACCTTGCAACGGCCATCCACTGTGCGGGTCATGCTGGAGGAGCACCTCGGCGCCCTGCAGATGAAGCTGCCGGTGGCTCTGGAAAGCCATCAGTTAGCCACGGTGGGCAAGATGGTTGCCAGTGGATTGGGCGTCAGCGCTGTCCCCGCTTTATGTGCGCGGCAGATGGAGGAAGCGGGTGCCCACTGCATCACCTTGAGTGATCCGGTGATCGAAAGGCCCATTGGCGTGCTGACCAAGCCGGGGCATGAACTTTCGGCGGCGGCGCAGGTATTGTTTGATATCTTCAGGGATGAAGCGGGGAAGGGCAGGTTTCCAACTTTCTAAGTACGGCCACTATAAATATGGGAGCTGGCTGGCCAGCTCCCATACAAGGGTGAGTACTACTTGCCAGTTAGTAGTAGCGGTCGATCACTTTAACTTGTGAGTTGTCTTTGAAAGACGCCCACGCATTGTTAAGTGTGTCGAACACCTGCTCGATAAAGTTGCGATCAGCTGCAGCCTTCTTGCCGACATAACCCTGGCCGCGGCGGTACATCTTCAGGCGCGCCGCCAGTTCACGGTTATTGCGGTCGAACTCGGCTTCTTCGGTGTGGGGCGCCAGGCAGTCGATTTTCACTTCGCCCGATTTACCTACCCACAGGATATGGTCGTCGAGTGTGTCTTTCTGCGCTGCGAACATTTCAGCCAATTCATTGATAGTTGGTTGGTTGTTCAGATTCATGTGTAAGCCCCTTGACCAGTTGGCGATCTATCAGTTGATTCACGTTAGTTGTCTCCGGTTCCGAAAACCGGGCGTCAGCGACTGTCTGCCGAATACGGGCAGGGTCTTGAACCTGATGCATGTAGTCTTGCTGATGAACTGCTACGCAATGGTTTCATAACGAAGACAAGCAGCGTTTGAGCTCCTTGTACCGAGCCTTGCGGGCCGGTCAGCTTCATCAATCTGCCTTGTGGGCAGTGCACATCCGGAAAAAACAGCTCGGCGGTCAGACGAGCTTGTTCAAAACACGGGTTACCGACGCTCCCGATCCGGGAGACGTCTAGATCATGCAAGGACAAAAACGTTACGTCAACGGTTATGTAGTGATTATTTTAAAGCACTACATAAACTGCTGTAGGGACGGGGGCCTGCCGTAAAACGTGACTTGAGCGTCATTTATTGGAAGACAGGTCGAGGTCAAAAGTGGCTATGTAGTGAGCGGGGCAAGCCCGCTCACTACAGGCATTTCAGTCGTTCGGCCAGCAGGGGTAGCAGCCGCTCGCAGGATGCTTCGATCTTCATCTGTAAAAGGTCGTCTGCGCGGGTCTTGCCCAGGTTGATGGCAATCACCGGCTTGCCTTGCTCGATCATCGCTTTGCACAGGCGAAACGCTGAATAGGCCATCAGTGAGGAACCCACCACCAGCAAGCCTTCGGCGTGCGCCACCGCAGCCATTGCCTTGGCTGCCGTGGCTTGGGCGACATTCTCGCCAAAAAACACCACGTCCGGTTTCAACCGTTGCCCCTTGCAATGGGGGCAGTGGGGGACCTGGAAGCGTTCTTCAAAGGCGGGGTCGAGCAATGTATCGCCGTCGGGCGCTTGTACGGCGTCGACATCCGCCAGGTACGGGTTCTGGCTTTCCATCACCCGTTGGATCAGATCGCGCTCGCTGCGCTGCTGGCAGTCCAGGCACAGCACCCGGTGCAGGCTGCCGTGCAGTTCGATCACATCATGACTGCCGGCCTGATCATGCAGCGTGTCGACGTTTTGCGTGATCAAGCCGCTGATTTGTTCGCGGCGTTGCAACGCGGCCAGTGCCAGATGCGCCTTGTTTGGTTGCGCAATGCGTACCCGTGGCCAGCCCAACATGGCGCGAGCCCAGTAACGACGCCGCGCCTGCGGGGTGGCCAGGAACTCCTGGTACATCATGGGTGCCTTGCCCCGGCGCACGCCCTCGCTGTCGCGATAATCGGGGATGCCCGATGATGTACTGATCCCCGCACCGGTCAGTACCAGAAAGCGCCGTTCGGCCATGGCCTGGTGCAGGGTGTCGAGGTGGTCTTCCTGATGTTCCAGCGTATCCAGCATGGGTTCCCCTATTCGCCGCGGATGTACTGCTCCAATTGCTTGATCAGGTCAGCCTGGCTGGCGATGGCCTCCTTCACCAGGTCTCCGATGGACAGCAGGCCCAGCAGTTGACCGTTTTCGACCACGGGCAGGTGACGAAGGTGGCCGTCGGTCATGATGTTCATGCACTCATCGACCTTTTTGTGAGTGTCGACGGTTATCACCGGAGAACTCATCACCTCATGAACCTTGGTCGTGACTGACGATAGCCCCTTGAGCATGATTTTGCGTGCGTAATCCCGTTCGCTGATGATCCCTACCA
Organism: Pseudomonas sp. R19M; assembly: GCF_050312585.1. Classification (NCBI taxonomy): domain Bacteria; kingdom Pseudomonadati; phylum Pseudomonadota; class Gammaproteobacteria; order Pseudomonadales; family Pseudomonadaceae; genus Pseudomonas; species Pseudomonas sp. R19M. The sequence goes on along the minus strand of NZ_JBNPJV010000102.1, from coordinate 71,724 downwards.
CTACGCCTTCCTTGACCACCGGCAAGGCCCCGACGTTTTTCTCCGACATACGAACCAGTGCTTCAAATACGGTGTGGTCCCATTGGATGGTATGGACGTCCTGGTTTTTCTGGTCCTTGGCTTTAAGCACTTCTGCAACGGTTTTCATGGCGGCCACTCCGGTGTTGTTGTTAGGAAGTCAGGGTCCTCCTACAGAATCCTAGACGGGCCACGGGGCCGCAAGGTCCAAAGCGGCGTTAAACCTGTCGAAAAGCGTCATTCGCTGGATTTTTTTGACGGTTACCCGCTGTTTGCAGGTTTTTTCCCCCGCCTTGGGGTGGTAGCGGCCTTGCGGGGTGCGCTTTTTCGTTTCTTTTTCCATGGGGGAGCACTTTCGCCGCCAGGGCTTGCCGGGCCTGTGATGGTCATGCGCATGCCGTTGCAGCGAGCCACTTGCTTGCTCATCCAGGCCGCTTGTTTGGCGACGAATTCTTCCAGGCTCATTTCTCCGCTCTGCACCATGTCCAGCGCCTGTTCCCAAATGGCGGTAGTGCCGGGGTCGGCGATGGCGCGGGGCACTGCGTCGATCAGGCTGAATGCCGCCGGGGTGGCGCAGAGCGCCTTGCCGTTTTTCACCAGGTACCCACGGTCCAACAGCCCCTGGATGATCCCGGCGCGAGTGGCTTCGGTGCCGATACCGGTAGTGTCCTTGAGCTTTTGCTTGAGCAGCGGGTCTTCCACCAGCTTGGCGACGTTTTTCATCGCCTTGATCAGGTCGCCTTCGGTGAAGGGTTTGGGGGGCTGGGTCCACAGGTCTTTCAGGTTGACCTTGGCTACGCTGCAGTCCTGACCTTGCACCAATGTCGGCAAAGCCTGCGGGGCCGGCGCCTCGCGGCCTTTGGCGGGCGCCAGCGCTTCGGGCAAGGCGCGCTTCCATCCCGGCTCGATGATCACTTTACCGACGGCGCGCAACGCCTGGCCTGCACAGTCAAAGTCCGCCTGGGTGCGATCGTACTCGTGGTTGGGCAGGAACTGCGCCAGGTAGCGCGCGCGAACCAGGGTGTAAACGGCGCGGTGTTTGCCGGTCAGTTGGGTGACGTCCTTGCCGGCTCCCGTGGGAATGATGCCGTGGTGCGCGCTGACCTTGGCGTCGTTCCACGCCCGTGAGCGGCGCTGCGGATCGACATGGGGCATCAGTTCATTCAGCGTCGCGTCCGCCCGCGCCAGTGCCGCAAGAATGTTCGACGCTTCGTGGTGCTGGCTCAGCGGCAGGTAGCCGCAATCACTGCGCGGGTAGGTGATGACCTTGTGGGTTTCGTACAGCGACTGGGCGATGTCCAGGGTTTCCTGGGCGCCGAGGCCGAGCTTCTTCGAGCAGATTTCCTGCAGGGTGCCCAGGTCGAAGGGCAGGGGGGCCACCTCGCGCATGCGCTCGGTACGCAACTTCATCAATCGCGCGGTGGCGGCGTGGCTCATGGCGTCGGCCGCCTCCCGAGCCAGCTGTGGGTTGAGGCAACGACCCTGGTCGTCGCAGGCATCTTCGCCTGCACGCCATTGGGCGGTGAAGGTCATGCGCTCGTGGCGCAGGTCGACATCGATGGCCCAGTAGGCCACCGGCACGAAGTCGGCGATGCTGCGGTCGCGGTCCACCACCAGGCGCAAGGTTGGCGTCTGTACCCGGCCTACCGGCAATACGCCCTGATAACCGGATTGGCGCCCGAGCAGGGTGAACAAGCGACTCATGTTCATACCGATCAGCCAGTCGGCGCGTGAACGGCCGAGGGCCGAGTGATACAGGCTGAAGGTTTCAGCGCCAGGCTTGAGTGCGGCCAGGGCCTTGCGAATGGAGGCGTCATCCAGCGCCGACAGCCACAACCGCTGGATGGGCCCGCGATAGCGGCAATGCTCTACCAGTTCACGGGCGATCATTTCACCCTCGCGGTCGGCGTCGGTGGCAATCACCAACTCCTGGGCTTCCCCCAGCAGACGCTTGACCGCCTTGAACTGGCTGGCGGTCTTGGGCTTGACCAGCATCTTCCACTTCTGCGGGACGATCGGCAGGTCGGCCAGTACCCAGCGTTTGTATCTGGCGTCGTAGGCATCCGGCGGGGCGGTTTCCAGCAGGTGGCCGATGCACCAGGTGACTGTGACCCCATTGCCCAGCCAGCACCCATCGCCGCGCCGGCTGGCGCCGAGCACGGCCGCGATATCTTTGGCCTGGGAGGGTTTTTCACAGAGGTACAGCCGCATGGTCATCACATCAGATCGGGTTGATGCCTTGCAGGATGCGCAGTTGGAGGGTTTTGATCAACTGTTATCTGTATGGATGTACAGCAAAATGTGAGGGGGGCTTGTTTGCGATGGCGGTGCTTCAGTCACAAGTGCATTGACTGAGCGACCGCTATCGGGAGCAAGCCCCCTCCCACAGGGGATCAGCAGAGCGGATCAGTTGTTATCGATATCCACATGCCGCGTTTCCTTGAGGCAGAACAACCCCACGATCAAGCTCACCCCGGTGACCACCACCGGGTACCACAAGCCGTAGAAGATATCGCCGGTGTACACCACCAGCGCAAACGACACTGTCGGCAGGAACCCGCCGAACCAGCCGTTACCGATATGGTAGGGCAGCGACATCGAGGTATAGCGGATCCGCGTCGGGAACAGCTCGACCATCAACGCCGCCAGCGGCCCGTAGCACATGGCGGCAATCAGGATCAGTGCCACGATCAACACCACCACCATCACCTTGTTGACCTGGGCCACATCCGCTGATGTCGGGTAACCGGCCAAGGTCACCGCGCCACGCAGGGCGGCTTCGTCGAAGCCGTCGATGCGCACATCGCCCACGCTGACCTGCACCGGGCTGCCTGTCGGGGCGGCGGCGCTGTGGTAAGGCAGGCCCTGTTTGACCAGGAAGGTCTTGACCTTGTCGCACGGGCTGTCAAAACGCGCCTTGCCCACTGGATCGAACTGGAAGGTGCAGGTGGCAGGGTCTGCCAAGACGGTGATCGGTGCCTGGCGGCTGGCCTGGTCCATCGCCGGGTTGGTGTAATGGGCCAGGCCCTTGAAGATCGGGAAGTACAGCACGGTCGCCAGCAGCAGGCCGAGCATCAACACCGGTTTGCGGCCCAGCTTGTCCGACAGCCAGCCGAACAGGATAAAGAACGGCGCGCCAATCACGACACTGATGATCAGCAGCATATTGGCCAGGGCCGGGTCCATCTTCAAAAATTGGGTGAGGAAGAACAAGACATAGAATTGTGCCGCGTAAAAGGTCACCGCCTGGCCGCCGTTGATGCTGAACAGGGCGATCAGCACCACCTTGAGGTTTTCCCATTTGCCGAAGGATTCGCGGATCGGCGATCGGCTGGCCTTGCCTTCCTCTTTCATTTTGAGGAACGCGGGCGATTCATGCAGGCTCATGCGAATCCAGGTGGAAATGCCCAGCAGCACGATGGAGAACAGGAACGGGACACGCCAGCCCCACACCTCGAACTGGTCGCCGGTGAAGTAACGGCAGGCCAGCACCACCAGCAGTGACAACAACAGGCCAATGGTGGCGGTGGACTGAATCCAGCTGGTGTGCAAACCGCGTTTGCCGGCGGGGGCATGTTCGGCCACGTAGGTGGCCGCGCCGCCGTACTCACCGCCCAGTGCCAGGCCCTGCAGCATGCGCAATACGATCAGGATGATCGGCGCGGCGATGCCGATGCTGGCGTAGTTGGGCAATAAGCCGACGCAAAAGGTCGCCACGCCCATCAGGATGATGGTGACCAGGAACGTGTATTTGCGCCCGATCATGTCCCCCAGGCGGCCGAATACCAGGGCGCCGAACGGCCGCACCACAAAGCCGGCAGCAAAGGCCATCAACGCGAAGATAAACGCGGTGGTGTCGTTGACCCCGGCAAAGAACTGTTTGCTGATTACCGCCGCCAGGGCGCCGTAGAGAAAAAAGTCATACCACTCGAACACCGTGCCCAGGGATGAGGCGAAGATGACTTTCTTTGAGTCGTTGCTGGTGCTCGCGTCGATTACCGAGCCCAGGGGTTGCGCATGTTCTGACATCGGGTAGCCCTCACAGTGATTATTTATTGTTGTTCCACTGTCGGCGCCGGGGGCGGCGCCGCTATTGCTTCATTCATTGCCTCTTTAAGCCGGATGCGCTGCGTTTTCGTTGACGTTCTTCGCGAGCAAGCTCGCTTCTACAGTATTGGGCGACAAGATGAGCTGCGCCGCTTTCTCAGCGATCATCAAGGTCGGTGAGCAGGTGTTGCCGGAAGTGATGCGCGGCATGATCGACGCATCGGCGATGCGCAGGCCGGGTACGCCATGCACCCGCAGTTGCGCGTCGACCACCGCGTCCTTGTCATCGCCCATGCGGCAGGTGCCCACTGGATGGAAGATCGTGGTGCCGATCCGCGCGGCGGCTTCGTGCAGTTGCTCTTCGGTTTGCAGTGCGTCACCAGGCAGGTATTCCACCGGCTTGAACTGGCTCAGCGCCGGCGCTGCAACAATCCGCCGAGTCAGGCGGATCGCGTCGGCGGCCACTCGCAGGTCTTCCGGATGGCTGAGGTAGTTGGGCCGGATCAATGGGGCATCTGCCGGGTTGGCCGAACGGATATCGATGCGGCCACGGCTGTGTGGGCGCAGGTCGCAGACCGAGGCGGTAAAGGCCGGGAACCCGTGCAACGGCTCGCCAAAACGCTCCAGGGACAGCGGCTGCACATGGTATTCAAGGTTGGCCGAAGTCTGCTCGGGGCCGGAGCGGGCAAACGCGCCGAGCTGGCTGGGCGCCATCGACAACGGGCCACTGCGGTCATACAGGTAGCGCAGGCCCATGCCCATCTTGCCCCACACCGAGCCTGCGATCTGGTTCAGGGTGCGTGCGTTTTCCAGTTTGTAGATCAGGCGCAACTGCAGGTGGTCCTGCAGGTTGCCGCCCACCCCCGGCAGGTCATGCAGCACATTGATGCCCAATGGCTTGAGCACGTTGGAAGGACCTATCCCAGAGCGCTGCAGAATGCCCGGGGAGCCCACGGAACCGGCGCACAGCACGATCTCCTGGCGCGCCTTCCAGCCGACCTGCTGGCCATGCTGACGGCCTAGGACGGTGGTTGCCCGGCCGTTTTCCAGCAACACGCGGTCGACTTCCACCTCGGTCAACACGGTGAGGTTGGGCCGCTGGCGAATCGGCTTGAGAAACGCCTTCGCTGCGTTCCAGCGTACGCCGGCCTTCTGGTTGACCTGGAAGTAACCGCAGCCTTCGTTATCGCCCTGGTTGAAATCGTTGAGCGCTGCGATGCCGCTTTGCGCGGCCGCGTCGCGGAATGCGTCGAGGATCGGCCAGTGCAGACGCTGTTGTTCGACGCGCCACTCGCCGCCATCGCCGTGAAATGCAGAGCTGCCGGCAAAATGGTTTTCGCTCTGCTTGAACAGCGGCAGTACATCTTTCCAGGCCCAACCCGGATTGCCCGCCGCCGCCCAGCCGTCGTAGTCCTTGGCCTGGCCGCGCATGTAGATCATGCCGTTGATGGACGAGCAACCGCCCAGCACCTTGCCCCGTGGATAGCTCAGCGCACGGCCCTGCAGGCCCTCCTGGGCTTCGGTCTTGAAGCACCAGTCGGTGCGCGGGTTACCGATGCAGAACAGGTAGCCGACGGGGATATGGATCCAGGGGTAGTTGTCGCGGCCGCCGGCTTCGAGCAGCAGCACACGGTGGGCGGGGTTGGCCGACAGTCGATTGGCCAGCAGGCAGCCGGCCGGGCCGGCGCCCACTATCACGTAATCGTATTGAGCAGTTGCACTGGGCATCTCGGGTCTCGCTTGTTTTTCTTATTGGCTTCATCCTAGTTGTTAGTTTTCGTCTTAAAAATGTTAGTTTTTACCCAGCTGCTGTGCGTTTTTAAACAGCGTGCATGGGACTTGCGCAACGGAGGCGATATGTTCGACTGGAACGACCTGCGGTATTTTCTGGAGTTGCAGCGCAGTGGCCGCCTGCTCACCGCCGCGCAACGCTTGAAAACCACCCACGCCACCGTCGCTCGGCATATCGAAGCCATCGAGAAAAGCCTCGGCACGGCGCTGTTCGTGCAGCACGCCCAGGGCTACGAACTGACGCCCGCGGGCGAAGCGTTGCTCAAGCATGCCGAGGCCATGGAAAACGTCGCATTGCTGGCCGAAGACGAGCTCACTCATTCAGCCGCGCCCCTGGGCAAGATCCGCCTGGGGGTGGCCGAAGGGTTGGGGGTGATGTTCCTCGCCGGCCGCATGGGCGGGCTGTTCGAGCGGTATCCGGGGTTGGAAGTGGAACTGGTGGCGGTGCCGCGCTTCGTCAGCATCCTCAACCGTGAAGCGGAAATCAGCATTCACCTCGAACGCCCCAGCGTCGACCAACTCGTCACGCGCAAACTCACCGATTACCGCCTTGCGCTCTACGCCAGCCGCGCCTACCTGGAGCGTCACCCGCCGATCGAAAAGCGTGAAGACCTCGCCACCCATTCATGGATCGATTACGTGGATGACCTGCTGTTCAGCCAGGAACTGAAATTCCTCAGCAGCTTCTGCCGAAACCCTAAAGTGGTCTTCCACAGCACCAGCGTGATTGCCCAGCACCAGGCTGCGCGTTCGGGGTTGGGCATCGCGGTACTGCCGTGCTTCATGGCGGCGGGGGATGCGGATCTGGTGGCGTTGTTGCCGGGGGAGAGTATTCAGCGCAGTTACTGGATCAGCTCGAGGCGGGAGTTGCACAAATCCGTGAGGTTGCGGGTGTTGTGGGATTACGTCGTGGAGTTGTGTGCACGGGAGCAAGCGTTGCTGCTCAACGAGCCTGACTGAATAAACCGGATTAAAAATGTGGGAGGGGGCTTGCTCCCGATAGCGGTGGCTCAGTCACAGATGTATTGACTGACCGGCTGCTATCGGGAGCAAGCCCCCTCCCACAATTGGACGGTGTTGCGTCAGGACGACCCTAAAGCTTCACCACCTGATGCACCTGCTCGGCACACGCCCGCGCATTCTCAATCATCGTGCCGAACGCCTCGCTGGCAATCTCATCGTGGGTCAGCCAGCGCTTTTTCTGGCTCAGGCGGTAGTGGTAGCGCAGTTCGCCATCCTTGAGGGTTCCGTCGAGGTCCAGGTCGTACCAGGGCGAGCGCACTTGGCATCCGGGGATGGCTTTTTCCATTTGCCCGCCGCTGAGGGTGATGGTGTAGTCATTGGTTTCGGGGTTGCCCAGGTACAGTTCAGCCTGTTGTCCGTGGCGGCGATAGTTGATGAAGCTGTCCCAGCGATCTTTCAAGGATGCATCGCTGTAGACGTAATCGTTCGCCAGTTTTTCCAGGGCATGCTGGTCGTTCAAGGTGGCTTTGACGGTATAGCCATCGTGCATGACGAAGGCGGTGGGCTCGCGGGTGATGTGGCAGTCGCTGATCTCGTTGCCGAAGTTGGCGCAGATGTTCTGGTCGGTGGCAGTGGCGCCTTGCTGGCGGTCGGCGACGCTCAGTTGCATCAGCGGCAGGCGGCTGAAGGTGATGGTGGCCTGGGTCGCGCCGTTGCCCTGTTTGTCGAAGTGGACTTTTTTATCCAGGAGCAGGGTGGTTTCGGGGCGTTCCAGCGGGATGTGTTCTTCGCGTACCTGGCCCTGGGCATCGTTGACCAGTACCCAGCGGTCCTGGATGTCCGGCATCACCTGGCCGGGCGCAAACACCGGGTTGGTCGGGTCGAGCCACCACACCTGGTCATCCACTTCGGCACGCACGATGGCGTGGTTCGGGGCGAGGGTGCCGGGGATCAGCAAGGACTCGACCACATCGCCACGGCTGACCCAGGCCGTCTCGGCCTTGATGCCACTGGCCTTGAGCATGGCGGTCAGCAGAATCGCCAGGTCTTTGCAGTCGCCATAACCATGCTGCTCGATTTCCGCCAGGTTGAACGGCACGTAGCCGCGTTCGGTGGCGCGCCAGTCGCCCAGGTAGCGGTAGTGGTCGTTGATGTGTTGCATCAGTGCGGCGACTTGTTCGGCCGGTGCCAGGCCGCGTGCGGCGACTACGGCGGCGGCACTTTGCGTGGGCAGGCTGGCGCCAAGGATCTGGTTGTAGCGTTGGGCGAAATCGCCGAAATACGCCTGGCGATCCAGTGCGCTGCCCACCTCCAGGCGCGGGATGCGCAACAGGGCGGCGTTGGCGGATTCGTTGATGTAGTTCAGGTAGGCGGGGGCTTTTTGCACTACATCCAGAGTCTTGCCGTTCGCCGAGGGCGTCACCTTGAAACCCTCGAACAATTCACTGCGCCACTCGATCGGCCGTTCGGCGGTAAAGCGTGCCTTGAAGTGGTCGCGCCGCGTCGCGCTGGGACCGAACTTGAGCGCGTAGTGAAACTGGGTCATCAGCGGTTTCGCGGGGTTGTGTTCGCGCACCGTCAGGCGGATCTGTGTGCCGACGCGCAAGTTAGGGAAGGCCAAGGAGGTCTGCTTGTCGCGGCTGAAACCCTGGTCCGGGTTGGGCGCGGTGCGTGTGTCGATCTGTGCGGCACCCAGTGCTACCGGCTTCGCGCCGGGTTGGGTGGATTGCGCGCTGATCACTTCAAAGGTGTCGCCTTCGGAGTAATCGAAGTCGATGCGCGAAAGCATTTCGCGACCGTTGGGCTTGAGGATGGTGTAGTGGTAGGTGGTGGTGCAGTCGGTGCTGGCGTCGCGGTTGAAGTGGCAGTGCAGTTCGGTGTCGCTGGCCAGCGGGGCTTCGGCCATGGGTTGTAACGCAGCGTAGGTGGACTGGGCAGCGAGACCCAGGCTGAGGGCAAGCAACGGGCGGTGAAACGGAAAACGGTACAAACGGGACATTGGCGCCTCGGGTGACACATTGAAACAACTACCCAATGGGTAGTGAGAAGGCGGCGAATGATAATAGATCGCAACAATAAAGGCCAGGATTGTTCGACAATATATTGGCTGTAAGGCCCGAGATAGAGCCTTTTCTATGATTTATGTCAGGGTTTCAGCAGTTCGAATTCGGCGCTCGCAAGCTTTTCGCCATTGATCAAGACATGTACCGCGTGTTTGCCGGGGTAGTGCTTGCGCGTGGTCAGCTCGCGGATATGTTGTTCACGACGGATGTTGTGATGCTCGCCTGCGCCGAGGGTAAATGCCTTGAGCTTGAACACCTTGGCCGCGCTGTGACCGGCGCTTTTGACGTAATCGATGGCGTAGTCCACCACCAGCTTTTGCGCAGCGGCGGCGGTGGATTCCAGGCTGAAAGACAGGTTGATGTGTTCACCCAGGCGGATCACGGCCGGTGTGACGCAAAGGTGATGAATCTTCACCTCGGCTTTGGCGCCCGCGCCCATGATCGTCAGCGCGCGGCTGTTACCTTGCTTGATCAGGCTGCGCAGTGCGTGACGGGCGATCCAGGCGGTGTGCGGGTTATCCAGGGACCAGCCTTCGATCAGGGTGAGCACCCAGTCCGGGTGGTCCTTGGTGATGTCGTTGAGGTGGTTGGCCACCGATTTGCGCACGTACAGGCTGCTGTCGGCCTTGAGGTTGTCGAGGATCACCGCGCACAGCTCGGGGTTGGCTTGTACTTGACCCAGGCGAAAGGACCAGGGCAGGCGAGGGCGCGAACCTTCGCTGGCGAGGCGACGCACGTGTTCATTGGCATCCAGCGACCAGGTTCGCATCACCGCCAGGGTGCGTTCGAAGTCGTCCAGCAGGAACTGGCGGATAGCGAATTCGGCCGAACCAAAAGTGGTGAAGTATTTTAGCGCTGCCATGGAGCGCTCGAAGTCGTCACGCCCGTAACTGGCCACGTAGTGCGGCAGGAACAGGCTGACGAACCCGCTGTTCAGGCGCGGGGCCAGCGCATAAAGCAGCTTGAGGGTGTGCGGGTAATCCAGTGGGATGACCGCATGCAGGCTTTCACTGACCCGCGCCATGCGCTGCATCACCGACAACTCGGCAAGCCCCGCCTTGGCGCGCTTGAGGAAGCCCTTGGCGTCGAAATCCGGGTACACCGCCGTCATCTCGGTGGCGATGTGTTGCAGGCGTTCGAGGTTGAAGATTTCCTTGAGGGCCGGGGCGCTTTGTTCGGTCATCGGTGAGTCCATGCAGGGTAGGGGCGGTTCAGAGAAACCAGCGGTATTCCCGTGCCGCGATCTCTTGGTGGAAGGCCAAATGATCCTGGCGTTTGTTTTCGCAATACACGTCGACGAATTCGCCGCCCAGCTTATCGCGCAATACCGGTTGGTGCTGCATGGCACGCACGGCGTCGAGCATTTCCAGGGGGAAGTCGGCGCCGCTGGTGCGGTCTTCATTCAGCGGTGCGATGGGGTCGCGTTTGGCTTCAAGGCCATGCTCCAAACCGGCGAGGATGGCGGCCAGCACCAGATACGGGTTGGCATCGGCACTGGCCAGGCGGTGCTCGATGCGCAGGTTGCGTGGGTCGGACTCGGGGATGCGCACACAGGCGTCACGGTCCTCAAAACCCCAACTGGCGCGGGTCGCCGCGTTGACCGTACCGCCCAGGCGGCGGAAGGCGTTGTGGTTGGGCGAGAAAATCGGCATGCAGTGCGGCAACAACTCCAGGCAACCGGCCACGGCATGGCGCAGCGGTTGTTGCTGGTGCGCTGCCAGCAGGTTGTTGCCCGCCGCGTCATACAGGCTCACATGGACGTGCATGCCACTGCCGGGATATTGCAGATAGGGCTTGGCCATGAAACTGGCGCGGTAACCGTGCTTGAGCGCCACGCCACGGGTGCTGCGGCAGAACAGGGCGGCCCAGTCGGCGGCGCGCAGGCCGTCGTCCAGATGGCCGAAGTTGATCTCGAACTGGCCGGGGCCGAGCTCGGCGGTGATCACTGTGATGTCGATGCCTTGGTCCTTGGCGGTCTGTGCCATGTCGTCCAGTACCTCGCTGAAGCGCGACAGGCGTTCGATATGCAGGTTGGGCTGGTCATCGGCGTCGTCGCTCAGCGCGTCGCGGGCAAATTGCGGCAGGCCGTTGTCGAGTTGCTTGTCGAACAGATAGAACTCCAGTTCGAACGCCACTACCGGGTGGATGCCCTTGTGTTGCAGGCGTTCCAGCACCTTGGCCAGCACTTCACGGGGTTCGAATTCGATGGGCGCTTCGGTGCCGTCGGAGGTGATCAGCATTTGGCCCAGTGGCTGTTTTTCCCAGGTCACGGGTTTGAGCGTACCCGGCACCAGGCGGCGGTTGGCATCCGGGTCACCGTCGTTGAAGCAGTAATCACCAATCTTGAACAACCCACCCTGAACCCCCAGCAGCACGGCGTTTTGCGGCAGCTTCAAGGGGCTGCCTGCGGCGACCTTTTCCAGCATCTCCACGGGGTAGCGTTTGCCGTAGAAGTGCCCGGGAATATCCAGGGCGATCAGGTCGACATAACGTACGTCGGGGTGGTTCTGGCGAAAGGTCCGGACTTCGGCCAGCAACGTCGAGCAATGGCTTTTCACGGGTGCAGCTCCTAGTTGTAAACCCACAGTACGCGGGCGGGCAGATCGGTCAGGTTGGCGTAGCGACAGTGGGCGAAACTGGCCAGGTGGAAGCTGTCGCCGGGGCCCAGGGTGACCGACTCGGCTTCGCCCTCCACCCACAGCGTCAATTCACCCTCCAGCACGAAGCCGGCCTGTTCGGCGCGGTCGCTCATGGTTTGTTCGCCGCTGTTGGCACCGGGTGCCAGCAGGCTGTCGAGCATCGAGAAGGCGCCGTTCATGCTGGGCGAAACCAGAATGTCGGTGATGCCATTGGCGTAATACACCGTGCGCCGCTCGTTGGGCCGGGTGACCCAATCCACCGCCTTGGGTTTGGGCAGGCTGTAGAAGTAAGTGGTGGGCACGTCGAGGGCGTGGCTGATGGCGGTCAGGTCAGCCACGGTCGGTCGCGACAGGCCACGTTCGACCTGGGACAGAAAACCCACCGAACGCTCGATTTTTTGCGCAAGTTGGGCCAGGGTAAGTTTCTTGTGCTTGCGCAGGTCGTGGATGAGGGTGGCCAGGGCGGCAAGTTCTTCTTGTTGGTTCATGAAATTTATGTCGAATAATTTCATGAAAAATTACAGGATTTATTTCATGCGAGCAATGGGAGCGACGTTGGAAGCGCTTTTGTTCCAGTTGGAGCGGGAGCTGCAAGGCGGTACCACCCGTTTGAATGCGGCGCGGCTGTCGCAGTTGCTGGCGGATGATTTCGTTGAATTTGGTGCCAGCGGCCATGTGTGGGGTAGCAAGGCTCAGGTGATTGCCGGGTTGCAGGATGAAGTGTTTTGCGAACGCCGGATGACTGAGTTTGCGCTCAACCTGCTGAGCAAGGGCGTTGCGCTGGTGACCTATCGCTGCCACCGGGAGGGCGTGGGCGATTCGCTACGCAGTTCGGTGTGGCGGGAGGAGGAAGGGCAGTGGCGGATGGTGTTTCATCAGGGCACACACGCTGCGGACCTATAATCGCCGATTGCCGGTTGAATGTTCAGACCGGTAGGCGGTCGTAACCTGGGTACGCATCATTCATTGAAGGAGTACCCATGAAGTCCAAAGCCCTCGTTGCCTGCCTGCTGCTCACCGCCGGCCTGTCCACTGCCAGCTTCGTCGTGCAAGCCAATGATACTCCGCAGGAAACCGTGCAACCTTCAAGCATCAACGCCCGTGACTTGAAGGAAGGCGACCGTGCCCCGGATATCCTGATGCGCAAGGAATCGGCGATCAGCAACTGGAAAAAACACGGTCTCAAGCAGCCTGAAGCCGACAGCCAGTGGGCGCGGGTCGGCGATAAATTCGTGTTGCTCAAGACCACCAACGGCACCATTCTCGAGATCACGCCCGTTAAAAAATGACCTCCCGTAACACCCTGCTCTTGCGTTAAGGTAACCGGCCCGACGGACCGCGTTACCTTCAAAGAAAGAGAGCAGGATGCTTGCCACAATAAGAAACTACCCCCGCACGGTTAACCTGTTGCTGTCCGCCACATTGATGCTGACGTTGGCCAAGGCAATCACCTTTCCCTACCTGGTCATTTACCTCACCAGCCGCTTTGGCCTCGATATCTCACAGGTTGGCCTGGTGATCGGCAGTTCGTTGATTGTCGGCTCGCTGCTCAGTGTCTACGGCGGCTTTCTGGTCGACCGCATCAACAGTTATCGCCTGCTGCTCGGCTTGAGCGCGCTGTTTGTACTGGGCTTTATCGGCACGGTGCTCGCGGGGAATATCTGGGCGTTCTACAGCTGCCTGATCCTGATCAACCTGGCCTACGCCGTGATCGATATTGCGGTCAAAGCCGGCTTCGCCAGCCTGTTGCCGGAAGACGCGCGCAGTGAAGTGTTTTCCATCAAGTACACCCTGACCAATATCGGTTATGCGATCGGGCCGGCGTTCGGGGCGGTGGTGGCCAAGCTGGATATCAGCCTGCCGTTTCTGCTGTCGGCGCTGTTGGGCGTCGGGTTTTTCCTGCTGTACTGGCGCTGGGGCGATCGCACGCTGACCAGCGTCGATGCCACGCAAAAACCCGTGCCGTTCATGGCCGTAGGCCGTGTGCTGCTGCGAGATCATCGCCTGGTGTGCTTTACCCTGGGCGGCGTACTCAGCGCCGTTGTGTTCGGCCAATTCACCGCCTGGCTGTCGCAGTACCTGGTCACCACCACGACGGCGCAATACACCTACACCGTGATCAGCGCCGTGCTCACCACCAATGCCGTGGGGGTTATCGCCTTGCAGTACGTGATCGGCCGGCGCATCTCGCACCGCTACCTGGGCCAGTGGCTGGTCGCCGGCTTGGGCATGTTCATGTTGGGCTTGATCGGCTTTGCGCTGGCCACCAGCGTGGTGTGGTGGGTAGTGGCGATGGCGGTATTTACCGTGGGGGAAATCATCGTGTTCCCGGCCGAGTACATGTTTATCGACCGGATCGCCCCGGACCACTTGCGTGGCATGTATTACGGGGCGCAGAACCTGTCCAACCTGGGCGCCGCGCTGGGGCCGGTGTTGTGCGGGCTGGTATTGGCCAACCTGCCGGCCCAAACCCTGTTCTACATGCTGGGGGCGTTCATTGTCGGCGGTGGAGTGTTCTATTTCATTGGGGCGTCGTTGAAGGCAAATCATCCAGCGTAAGCTTGCCCACGTTGTTGCTTTCCAGCTCGTAGCGCAGCTCTTCGACCATCTTGGCGACTTCTTGCGGGGTCTGCAGTCGGTTGGTGCTGATCCCGGTGACCACCAGGTCGACCCGGCCCGTTGCGGCGTCGAAGACCTTGAGAGTCAGGGATGCGTCCCGGCACAGGGTGAATTCGCAGGTCAGTGGCGACAGGCCTTCTTCGATGCAGTTTCGCAATTGAGAGACGGTAAACATGCGGGTTCCTTCATGGCATCAATACGATGCCTTGAAGGTTATGGCTTAGCCTGGGCCGCAATAAGGTGAGTTCGCACTAGTCGCACTAGTGCATTTGCACTTTCATGGTTTGTTTTTCAGGCGCAACTCACCGGCGAACAGCCCGCGTTCACGGGCCCAGACGATGGCTCCACTGCGGCTGTGCACCCCCAGTTTGGAATACACCGTGGCGACATGGTTACGCACGGTATTGGGCGCCAGTTTCAGGCGTGAGGCGATCTCCTTGTCGGCCAGCCCCTCGCAAATCAAACCCAGCACATCGCGCTCTCGAGCGGTGAGGTCGGTAAAGGCCACGTTCGGCGAATTGGGGCTCTTGACGCTCTTGGCGTTCGCAAGTTTTTCGATCAGGGTTTGGCTGAACCAGGACGCGTCTTGCATCACTTCCTCGATCGCCGCGACCAGTTCAAGCTCGGTGCGCTTGCGTTCGGTGATGTTCATCAGTACCAGCAGGTAGCAGGGCACGTCCTGGATGATCACGGTGTCGGCGGAGGCCACGCAGTCGATCACTTCATTGCCTTTCTTGCGCACCTTGATGTCCTGGCCTTCCAGCCGACCGGCTTTTTCCAGGTTGGCAAACAGTTGCTCACTCGCCTGAGGGTTGTCGATAAAGTCGATTTCCTCAATGGCTTTGCCAATCAATTCCTCACTGGTATAGCCGGTGATACCCATGAAGGCTTCATTGATATCCACGACCTGGCGGTTGTCCGCGCTGCACATCAGGGTGGGTACGGGCGTCAGTCGGAACGACTTGGCGAAGCGCTCTTCACTCTGGCGCAAGGCAATTTCCGCCTTGCGTCGTGGCTCCAGGTCCATGAACGAAAAGAGCATGCAGTCTTCTTCGTTCATGTCCAGCGGCTGGCCGGCGACGATCACCAGTTTGCTACCCCCTTCAGGCAGCCGCAGTTCGGCCTGCATCTGCGGGATGGTCGAGCCTTCACCCAGACGCTGGATGGCCAGGTCCTTGCGCTCGGCCTGCTCCAGTACGTCCAGTTCATAGACGGATTTGCCGATGACCTGATCGCGGTTGTAGCCGGTCATCTCCAAAAAGCCCTGGTTGACCTTGATGTAGCGCAGGTCGCTCAAGCGGCAGATCACCGCCGGTGCCGGGTTGGCATTGAAGGTTTTTTCGAAGCGCTGCTCGGCGCTGGCCCATTCGGTGGCGTCGCTGAGGATCAGCACCAGCAGTTCGGGTTCATCGTGTGAGTCGGTGATGACCAGGCTGCGCAGGCGGTGTACCCAGGTTTTGTCCTCCTCTGCGCAGGGGGTGACTTCGACCATCACATCGCTGAACTCTTCGCCCGCCGCTGCACGAGCGAGGGGGTAGTTTTCCAGTTGCACCGGGTGGTTGTTGCGATAACGCAGGGCGAAGCGCTGCGCGTACTCCTGCGTGTTGGCGCCCAATGCTACGACTGACTCCACACCGTGCATGCGCAGTGCGGCTTCGTTGGCCCAGAGAATGGTCTGGTCGACTTCGGCCAGAATCACACCGTCGGACAACCCGGAAATGATCTGCTGCAGTTGGCGACGGTTGGTTTCTTTGGCAAGAACGTCCCGGGTCATAGAATCTCCTTGGGTTTTGGGCGCATGGAAGTACGACATCCGGGCATCAGGATAGTGCAGAGCAATTCCCCGTGCGGGGGTGCGAATGCACCAGGTGGCATGGTGCATTTGAACGAGGACGCCGGACAGCGCGCTCGCCAGACTGAAACGGTCAATCACTGTCAAAGGATCGAACATGACCACTGTCTATGAAACCCATCGTTCTGCATTTCGCGTGTCCTGGAGCTCTGTGCTGGCCGGTAGTGCAATTGCCCTGGTGACTTACCTGGTGCTCAGTGTGTTGGGCACCGCCATCGGCGCCAGTGCCATCGACCCGATGGAGGCGGGTAACCCGTTGCGGGGTTTTGGTACGGGCGCAGGTATCTGGTTGTTTGTCTCCACGCTGCTGGCAATTGCCGCTGGCGCGTTTGTGGCGGGGCGTACCGCACCGGATCGCGGGGGCTTGCACGGCGTACTCACCTGGACCTTGACCACCTTGTTCACCACTTGGCTGTTGGCGGCATTGGCCTCCGGCGTTGTGGGTACGGCGGGCAATGTGGTGGGCAAGGGCCTGTCCGCTGTCGGCAGTGGCATCGCCGCTGTGGCGCCGGGTATCAGCGACAGCGTCAAGCAGCAGTTGGACGAGCAGGGCATCCACCTGGATTGGAACAGCCTGCAAAGTCAGCTCGACACTTTGCTCAAGCAAAGCGGTAAACCTGAACTGGACCCTGCCAACGTTGAGCAGAAAGCCGATCAGGCGACGGCCGACGGCAAGCAATCGGCGACGGCTGCCGCTACGGACCCGACCCAGGCCGGCGATGCGTTGAAGCAGTGGTTCGATCGGGTCAAAGCCTCCGGCGAGCCTGCCTTGAATGCCGCGGATAAAGACGCGCTTATCAACATCGTCGCGGCCCGTACCGGCAAGAGCAAGGCTGAGGCCACCCAGATCGTCGACAATTATGCTCAGGCGTATCAACAAGCCGTGCAAAAGGTCGATGAGCTCAAGCAACAGGCCGAGCAGAAGGCTCGTGAGGCCGGTGAAGTGGCGGCCAAGCAAGTGTCCCGCGCAGCGTGGAGCACCTTGGCGATGCTGTTGCTGGGTGCTGCCTTGAGTTTCCTGGTAGGGCGCCTGGCACTGACAACGCGTCGCGTACCTTTGGCGTAAAGCTGTTTGCGGCAAGGACGCCGCTTCGCTGAACGCGTAAAATGCCGGCTTTTTACGCGTATCACACAAAGGTGCCCCTTGAGCGCAGGCAAAGCCGTCGGACTGTTGTTACTTACCTCACTGCTGGCGGCCTGCGGCACCTCGCCGCCACGCACACCCAATGATATCTGCGGCATCTTCCGCGAAAAGGACGACTGGTACGACGCCGCCAAAGTCACGCAAAAGCGCTGGGGCGTGCCGATCCAGGTACCGTTCGCCATCATGTACCAGGAGTCCGGCTTCCGGCAGGACGCCTTGGCCCCGCGTAAATATCTGCTCTGGATCATCCCCTGGGGCCGCGTCTCCACGGCCGCCGGCTAAGCGCAGGCCAAAGATGAGGTGTGGAACGATTACCGCAAAAGCACCGGCCGCAGCGGCGCCAGCCGCCAGGACTTCGACGACGCGATCGACTTTGTCGGCTGGTACATGGACAAGACCTACACCATCAATGGCGTCTACAAATACGACGCCTACGGTCAATACCTGAACTACCACGAAGGATGGGGCGGCTACCGCCAACGCACCTACGCCGCCAAAGCCTGGCTGCCACCGGTGGCGAGCAAGGTGCAGGCACGCTCGCAGATGTATGCGGCGCAATATGCCGGGTGCAAGGATGATTTGGGGCGGGGGTTCTGGAGTCGGTTTTGGCGGTGGTTGTGAGGTCGAAATGTTTGTCTGCTCCCACGCTGTTCAATGTACAGCGTGGGAAAACCTCAGTGACTCAGGCTACCCAGCCCACCAGCGGCACCACCAGCAGCGTGCTTAGCGCCATCGCTATTACATTGCCGATATACGGATGAAAGTGCGGGGGCATTCGCCCAGCCATTGCGCAGGCCAGGGGCGGTGCAATCAGTGCGCCCAGTAAGGCACTTGAGCCGATCACCGTCCAACTGCCACCGTGTGCCAATACTGCCGCAGGCACCACCGATACCAGCGGAACGTAGGTTGGATACCAGCCCCGTTTGATCCATTGTTGCCGCCAGATCACCACACCCAGCGCGGATGTCAGGGCCTGCGCGCCGATCATGTGCAACACCAGGCCCGACCCATAAGCCGGACTGAGCGGGTTAAGGGCGTATGCCAGTAGCACCCCGGCCAGCAGCCCAAGGCTGGCCAGCTCATTTCCGAAAAAGGGGGCTTCAGAGAAGTCCGCCAACACCCGGCGCAGGCTCCACACTACGCCATAGGTGGGTGGCTTGGCCGGCATGGGTCTGATGGGCGCGATGTAGTCCGACCGCACCAGTGCAGGCAGACGATGGCAAAGCAGGAACGCGATGACACTCCCAGTCGCCATGCCCAGCACATTGCCGATCACCACCGGTAAGCCCAGTGGCGTGCATACAAAGTTCACGATCAAGAGACACATCGGCGTAACCAGCAGTGCCCCTGATAACGCACCATTGAACGTAACCTTCCAGCCTCCACCGAACATCAGCACCATCGCCGCCGGCAATGAGACGAAGGCTGCAAACGTCGGTTGCCATGTCTCGGAACTGACGCTCCACCCCCATAACAAGTTGCTCAGCAGTAGCCCCAGCAGTGAGCTGGTGACTAGCCAAGGCCATAGCCCAGTACCATAGGAAATGGAAAAACCTTGCCAGGTTTTCCCGCGCTTGCTTGCCCACCAAGCCAGGTAGGCGCCACCCAGCAAACCGAGCGAAGCAAGCTCGTGCTTGTAGAAGGCAACTTCACTGATGTCCCCGAGTATCCAGCGCAGCCAGGCAGCGGGATGGGGCAGGCTTTCGGTCATTTCGCCATAGCCCGGCCAAGACCCTTGATGACTCAGGGTGACCCAGAACACCAGCAATACGCTTATCAAACCCAGGATGAAGACCGTGGTATCGGCTCTCGATCGGACGAGTGTTGCCTTGGTAAATAACGTTTCCATGGGTGCCCCTCCGATCAGCGTGGCAGGGCAGGGTGTTGGCAATACCCGAGCATTTGATCGTAGAGGTCAGTGCGTCGGTCGCGTTGCAGGTCATTGAGGCTGTTCCAGATTGGCGCGCTTCGGGCACTGGTGATATCGATGTCTGCGAACAGGATTTCCTGGCGATTGGGCGAAGCGACAGCGCCGATAGGCCAGCCATTGGTTCCTGCAATCAGCGAGCAACCGAGATAACGGGCATCGCGCTCTTCACCAATGCGGCTGGCAGCCGCGATAAATACGTTGT
Organism: Pseudomonas sp. R19M; assembly: GCF_050312585.1. Taxonomy (NCBI): domain Bacteria; kingdom Pseudomonadati; phylum Pseudomonadota; class Gammaproteobacteria; order Pseudomonadales; family Pseudomonadaceae; genus Pseudomonas; species Pseudomonas sp. R19M. The sequence continues at coordinate 52,456 of NZ_JBNPJV010000102.1, read as the reverse complement.
TCACATGGGCCGCGGTCATCGTCAGGTACGAGGCCATGCATTTGCCTGCGTCGTCGAATAATGGCGGTGGTGTCCAAACCCAATTATTCAGACTGCAAATGATATCGGCGCCTTGCTGGCTGAGAATGCGCGGTACTTCTGGAAACCAGATGTCCCAGCAGATCAGCAAACCGATGCGGCCGATGGGCGTTTCAAACACCGGAAAACCTGTATCTCCGGGGGAAAACCAGAGCTTTTCAAGGTTCCACAAATGAGCTTTGCGATATTTTCCGATAAACCCGTCGGGCCCTAACAGGACGGCTGTATTGAACAAACGCGTGTCGTCAATTTCGCTCAAGCCCGCAACCAGATACACCTGGTGCCTGCAGGCAAAATCAATCCACGCCCGTACACTGGCGCCGTCCGGTACCGTTTCGGCATGATCAAAGGCATCCTGGCGACTGCTGAAGAAGTACCCACAATTGGAAAGTTCGGGCAGTACGATCAAGTTGGCGCCGCCGTTCACGGCTTCGGTTGCCAATGCAAGACTTTGGTGCAGGTTGTTGGCGCGGTTGTCGATACCGACTTGAGGGTCAAGCTGGATGACCGCTACGCGGGCGGGGCTTATTGGTTCGCTCATGAAGATGACCTCTTATTGTTATACAACCAGGAAATGGTTGGGCGTTTATAAGAGGTGACAACTTGTTTAAATGAAAGTCGGATGGTTCCTACTGCGTAGTAGTCTATTTCTGTTGATTGAGTTGCGTTTTATACGCTGGATAGTCTTGAATGCTAAAGCCTCCATTAAAAAGCGCTTGGGTTTTGTTGCAGATGTGGATCACCGTATCAATCGCACCTCTGAAACAGGGTTCAGTCCAGCCGGCATCGACAGAAAAGGATTCACCGCAGAGATAAAGGTCCGATGTGTAAGAAAACTCTCTGTTGTATTTCATCAAGGTCACCGCCTCGTAATAGGCGCCCGCACGATAAAGTTTTGCACAACCGAGTGAGTTTTTATTATTCATCCAGCGTTGGACTACCGCTTGTTCGCGGCCGATATAAGGTGATATTTTTTGTTTTATATTGCTTGATTTTAAAAGGATTCTGTCCAGTTCCTCTATGCACTTGTTCACAAGCTCCTTGTCGCTGAATATCGAAAGTTTTGTAGCGTCATCTTCCCATGTGTAGCTGAGCAGTATGCAGTCGTAGGTGTTGTTTTTGTTGTAGCGGTAGGTATAGACATCGTGGACCAAGCTATCGGTAACGATGGTTTGGGGAATGGTTTTGTTATGTGAGAGAAAAGACTTTTTAAGCGGAGCGTACACTTTGCAACTGGTTTCCCAGTGAGCGGCTTTGTAGGCCGTTACTATCTCGAATGGGAGCATTGTCTGATCGAAGTTTTCGAGAAGAATTTGTGTCTCTATCAGCCACGAAGGGAGCGTCATGACAACCGAGTCAGCGTCGATGAATTTCTTCTCCGTCTCATCTGGATGTGCGGCGTTCCAGTCATAGTAAACGCGTATTTGACCATTTTTAAGTTTTTTCAGTTTTGTCACTGAACTGCTGGTCAGCAAGCCGGAAGAACTCTTCATCAGGTGTTCATACAATGATTCCTGGGTCTCGTCTGATTTTATGAATAAGAGAGATTCTGCGAGAGCGCCTAATCCTACGTACTTGGGTTTGTTAAAGTGAAGTCCGCTGGAGTCCACAGTTTCTGTAGCGTCCAAATAAGGCGAGGCTACCGGGGTTCCATCTGCGCTTACGCGTCCATGGATCAATTGCAGATGGCTGCTGAACCCAAATATCGCAGTGCGTAGGGGGTAAATTGAGCAAACGTCATAGAAGGCTCCCCAACTGCCATCACCGATTCCAATAGAGTAGAAAACAGCTGACTCCTGTGCGGTCATGCCCAGCCCGCCAAAATTGCCTGGATCGCTGGCCTGCCATCTATCAATAGCGGGCATTTTTACCAGGTCGCGAAATGAAATACCTTCGTATTTTTTGACGATGGAAGCCCACATATCATCCCAGTGTTCGCAGCCGTAATGCTCCGATACATGCAGGGTCATGCGTTCAGCGAAAATCTTCCATTTTGCGAAGACAGCACCTAGGGTTTCACCCGGTGGTGCTGTTTTTCCATCGGTGTTTTTCCATATAAGCAGGGTGGGCTCGATGTGGCCATCTATGCTCCCTTCTCGTAGGTATATTCCAGTTGACCGAACGGCAGGACTGCCTGGGTTAGGGAAGTCTGAATGAACCAATTCAAATACGCTCGCATAATAAGCCATGAGTGAGCGCCCGTCTTTTGGGGGCTCATCGGACGTATTGAAAAAAGGCATTCTCATGGCGCCCATTTCAAAAGGCGGGCGGCCGAGGGTATTGCTATTGTTGCTCCCAAAGACTGTGAGATGCCTGCCGCCGATGCGCTGGGACTTTTCAATGAGCGTAATGTTTGTGAAGCCGCACCGATGTAGTTCTCGTGCGGTTGTTAAGCCTGTAATGCCTGCCCCAACAATGCAGATTTTATGATGGTTTTGCGTGGCCTGTGCGATACCGTTTTTTTGCTCTACCAGTGCGCGATAGTCAAAGCACAAGTCTGGTGGGTTAGGGAATCTGGCTCTCCATTTATCATTGGGAGAGCGCTTTTTTCGATGATGCTTATGGGCGATGTCGGCCGGATAGTTGAAGCTTGAGCCTATTGTCATTGTGAGGTTCGCTGGTCAGATGATTGTCTGTTCATAGGTTGTCTTCAGTCACTGGGACAAGAGAATAAGCAGGGAGTGATTTTTGGCTGGGGAAAATCGTGTTTTTTAGTAGGGAAACCGCAAACCGCCAACGTGACCCAGCACCCTTTTTGAGGTTTCCTGGTCACGAGCCGCTCGTTGAGCCGGCCGTTCCGCCCACTTGCCAAACCCCACCAATTCTGGGAAAACCCCCAACCTTTGCGCCGACAACGAGATTCCCCATGAGCACTGACGAACTGCAGATCACCGACATTCGCCCCGGCACCGGCAAGGCCGTCGTCAAGGGCGCGTTGATCACCACCCAATACACCGGCACCCTGGAGGATGGCACGGTGTTCGATTCGTCCTGGGAGCGCGGCAAACCGTTCCAGTGTGTGATCGGCACGGGCCGGGTGATCAAGGGCTGGGACCAGGGCCTGATGGGCATGCAAGTGGGGGGTGTGCGCACGTTGTTCGTGCCGGCGCACCTGGCGTATGGCGAGCGATCAATAGGTGCGCATATCAAGCCCAACAGCAATCTGCGCTTTGAAATTGAATTGCTGGAAGTGCTCACGCGGGATGATTGAACGAGGGTGGACATGGACGTTGATGCTCAAGCGATACCGGACTGCTCTATCGAGGGTGTTCGGGTAAGTGAGTTGGGCAGTTGCGATGAAGCCCAGTTGCAACGCTTGTTTGAGCGGGCGCCGGATTACTTCATTGCCGTGAATGGCGAACCGGCGACGCCGACCGAGGCGCACGAGGAGTTGCAGGACTGTCTGCCCGCAGGTTGGAGCTGCAGCCGGATGTACTGGCTGGGTTACCGGGGGAGTGATGACCAACTGGTCGCTGTGGTGAATATCGCCGCAGACTTGCTGGCAGCCGGTGTGTGGCATATCGGGTTGCTGTTGGTCGATAAGCGTATGCATGGCACCGGTTTCGCTCATCGCTTGCATGAAGACCTTGAAGCATGGGCGGTGAAGCGCGGGGCCCGATGGCTTCGGCTGACGGTAGTCATCGGCAATACCAAGGCCGAGCGTTTCTGGCCCAGGCTGGGTTATGTGCAGGTGCGTACCCGGGAGGGCATCGCGATGGGGCGCCGGGTGAACCGGGTGTCGATACAGATCAAGGCGTTGGCCAATGGGCAGGTTGATGATTACTTGGCGGTGGTGGCGAGGGATCGTCCGGGCGCGCCCTGAAAATCGCCTGCCTGAACTTACCCTGAAGAATTGTCTCATTCACCATGCGGATACTTTCCTACGGTTTACTCCCGCGCAAACGGGGCGTAAGCTTCGCGCGTTTTCATCAATAGCGGAGACCCTCAGTGGGTACTTGTTCGAGTGACAGTTGTCGGCCGGTTTCGGTAACCGGCACCTACTTGGCAAGATAACGCGCGTTCTTGCGATGCCGTTGTCTCGCCTTGGATTGCGAGATGCGGCATCCCGGCAGCGGCCAGTCCTGGCACCTGCCCGAATCCCTCTCATGACGCTGATCAGCACCTGGCTCACGCCGGGATGCCACGCATGCGCCTGCCTTTTATGATGGGCGCTGCGTACTGCTCGATCCTTGACATCACCCCGTTGCCACACCTGTGGTATGGGGTTGATGCCGACACGCCGTGCCCCGGTAGTGAAGGGTTTCCACATCCGTAATTCTGGCGGGTAATGAGCAGGGAAGAATCCTTATGCAAGCAATCAACAACATCAACCTCAACTCCCTCGTGGATACTGTGGTCAGCCTCACCGCGGCGTTTATTCTGGGCGGCCTGATCGGTTTTGAGCGCCAGTACCGTCAGCGTACGGCAGGCCTGCGTACCAACGTGCTGGTCGCCGTGGGGGCGGCGATTTTCGTCGACATGGCCAACCGCCTCGGAGGTGCGGAAGGCGCGGTGCGCGTGGTTGCGTACGTGGTGTCGGGCATCGGTTTTCTGGGGGCGGGCGTGATCATGCGGGAAGAGGGCAATGTGCGTGGGCTCAACACCGCCGCTACCCTCTGGGCCTCGGCGGCGGTGGGGGCCTGTGCCGGCGCCGACCTGATTCTCGAAGCGCTGCTGGGCACCCTGTTTATACTGGCGGCCAACACGCTGCTGCGGCCGATCGTCAATAACATCAACCGCCAGCCGTTGGATGTGGTGTCGGCAGAGGTCACCAATATTCTCTATGTGATTGCGCGGCGCAGCCAGCAACAGGCGGTGATGGTGTTGCTGGAAGCCGAGTTGGCGCGGTGCAACTACCCGGCCAGTGACGTCGACGTGCGGCCGTTCGGCAGCGAAGAAGTGGAAATCGAGGCGACCCTGGTCGCGACATCGGTCGATGGTGATGAACTGGATGCGCTGGTGGCGCGTATTTCCATGTCGACTCTGGTGGTGCAGGCCTTTTGGAGCCCGAGTACCACCGACTGAGCCTCCTATGAAAACCCGGCGGGTCCAAGGATTGGCAGGGTTGTGCGCGGAAAAGTCCTACACTCAATTAGGATTATCCTTTCAGATGGGGCGTTATTACGTTGTTAAGGTTGCGCACTTGCGGCTGACGGGCCCTTTGGTCCGGCTTCGCGTGCTCGTGGTGTTTTCAATTGAAGGGGCCGGCAGCGCCTGGTGATTGCCTGGAATGTGCGCAGTACCGTTGGTCGGGACTGTCATTTCTCACAGGTGCCGAGGCCCTACGTAATGTGAAAGGGTGTCTACTTAGGGGAGTTTTATGGCCACAGCGTTAATCGCGGAAGACCACCCGTTTATCCGTGCCACGGTCAGGCATCTATTGAAGCTGGAAGGTTTCGATGAGATCTACGAGGCGGGCAACGGTGCGGATGCCATGCAACTGGCGCGGGAGAAGTGTCCCAGCCTGATCATCATGGACCTGGCAATGCCCAAGATGGGTGGGCTGGAAGTGATCAGCCGGATCAAGTCGCTGGGCTTGCCGTGCAAGATCCTGGTGCTCACGTCGTACCTGGCGGTGTTTTTTTCCACCCGCTGCATGCGTGCCGGGGCCATGGGGTTTGTCGCCAAGACCGGTGAACTGGACGAACTGCAAAAGGCGATCAAGGCGATCATGTCCGGTTACAGTTGCTTCCCCAGTATCGCCACCAGCTCGGTGCGTCGCGATGATTTGCAAGTGACGGAGGCGGCCATGGTGGAGGCACTGTCAGACCGCGAATTGATGGTGCTGCAAAAACTCGCCCAGGGCCTGGGCAACAAGGATATCGCCGAAGACCTGTTGCTGAGCCACAAGACCGTCAGTACCTACAAGACTCGACTCAAAGAGAAGTTGCATATGTCATCGGTGGTGCATCTGTCCAAGTTTGCCCAACGCAATCATCTGATCTGAAATGACCCGCGCCACGTTTTTGAGGTTTACCGCGATCTGGCTGGTGAGCCTGTTGCCTCTGTGCGCGGCCGCTCTCGATGAGCCGCGCACGCTGCGGCTGTTGGGGCATTCGCGGGTGGAGCAAGCCAGTGTGGTGCTGGATGAAGCTCAACTGCGCTGGCTGCGCGAGCGGCGAACCCTGGTGATGGGCGTGTCCGCCCCGGATTACGCGCCTTTTGACTTGACCAATAACAACGACGAACTTGAAGGGGTCACTGCCGATTACGCCGCCTTGATCGGGCAGATCCTGAATATGCCCATTGAGGTGCGGCGCTACGATACCCGTGATGAGGTCATTGAGGCGCTCAAACAAGGCAGCGTGGATTTCCTCGGCTCAGCCAATGGTTATGAAGCGGCCGACCCGCAGTTGCGCCTGTCCCGCTCCTATGCCAATGATCAGCCCACGTTGGTGACCCGCACCGGTGACAGCCAGGCGCTGAGTGACGACCTGGCCGGCAAACGCGTGGCGATGCTCTATCACTATATGCAGCCCGCCGCGGTGCAGGCCTTCTATCCCCGTGCCCGGTTGGAGCTGTTTCCCTCGACCGTCGAAGCCCTCGGCGCGGTGGCGTTTGGTAACGCCGATGTGTACCTGGGCGATGCCATCAGCACCAGTTACCTGATCAACCACAACCATCTGAATAACGTGCGCATGGCCGACTTCTCTGCCCTGGAAGTCAACCCTTTTGCCTTTGCCGTCACCCGTGAAAATACCCGTTTGCTGCCCATACTGGACACCGCCCTGGCGGTCATTCCGGCGAGCGAGCAGATGGAAATCCTGCGTCGTTGGAGCGCCGGCAACCTCGGGATCGTCGGTACCGGCCGCTTGCACCTGAGTGCCAGCGAACAGCGCTGGTTGCAGAAACATCCCCGGGTCAAGGTCGCGACGCTCGACAAATTCGTACCATTGTCGTTTTTCGATGAGCACGGGCAATTCGAAGGGTTGAGCGCCGAAGTGTTGTCGCGCATCAGCCTGCGTACCGGCTTGAAGTTCGATGTGGTCTCGGGCACTTCAATGCCGCAGCAGATCGATCAAGTCAGTACGGGCGCGGCGGACATGCTGGCGGTGGTCACCCCCAGCGTCGAGCGTGCCGAGAAGATACGGTTCAGTCGGCCCTATCTCACCAATCCCTTTGTGCTGGTCACGCGCAGTGACGAACGCAGCCCGCTCACCCTGGAAGACATGGTGGGCAAACGCCTGGCGCTGATCCCCGGCAATGGCCTGCGTGATGCGATCACCCAGAATTTCCCGGGGGTTGAATTTGTCGACGTTGAGAACCCGGAGCAAGCCATGGCGCTGGTAGCCAATGGGGGAGTGGACGGCGCGGTCAATTCGCTGATCAGTGCGCGCTACCTCATAGCACGGTACTACCGCGACCGATTGCGGGTATCCAGCACGGTTGGCTCCGAGCCGGCTCGCGTCACGTTTGGCGTCAATCGCAGTCAGCTGGAGCTGTACTCGATCCTCGATAAGGCGTTGCTGAGTATCACACCTCAGGAAATGGATGAATTGATAGGTCGTTGGCGCAACGACATCATCATCGAGGACAGTTACTGGTTGCGTCACCGCAACGCGATCATTCAAGGCTTCGGGTTGGCGGCACTGTTGCTGCTGGTCACATTGGGCTGGGCCATTTATCTGCGCAGCTTGATCCGCAAGCGGGTGCAGGCCGAGCGGGCGTTGAGTGATCAGATGATCTTCATGCGCGCCTTGATCGACGGTACGCCGCACCCGATTTATGTGCGTGACCGGCAGGGGCGCTTGATGGCTTGCAACAGCGCCTATCTGGATGTGTTTGGCTTCAAGCTCGAAGACGTGATCGGCAAGACCGTGGTGGAAACCGACACGGGCAATCCCCCGCAGGCCCGGTCCTTCCATGAGGATTACTTGCGGTTGATGGCTGACGGCGAGCCGCAGATTCAGGACCGCATACTCAAGGTGCCCACGGGAGAGGTGCTGACGATCTACCAGTGGATGCTGCCGTACCGTGATCGTGATGAGAAGGTGGTGGGCATGATCGCCGGCTGGCTGGATGTGAGCGAGCGTCAGCGGCTGCTGGGCCAATTGCAGGAGGCCAAGGATGATGCCGACGCCGCCAACCGGGCCAAGACCACATTTCTGGCGACGATGAGCCACGAAATCCGCACGCCGATGAACGCGGTGATCGGCATGATCGAGCTGGCCCTGAAAAATGCCGAGCAGGGCCGGGCCGACCGTGATGCGCTGGAGGTGGCCTCGGTGGCTTCGCGCGGCATGTTGGAGCTGATCGGCGATATCCTCGATATCGCGCGGATCGAGTCGGGGCATTTGTCACTGGCATTGCAGCCGGCCAGTCTGCATGAGTTGCTGGCCTCGGTGGTGCGGGTGTTCGAGGGGCTGGCACGGGTCAAGGAGTTGGTGCTGCAGGTTGAGTTGGACCCGCTGAAGGGGCGCATCGTAATGCTCGACCCGCTGCGCTTCAAACAGGTGATCTCCAATTTGCTGAGCAACGCGATCAAGTTCACCCCGCAGGGCCAGGTCAAGCTGGGTGCCCAGGTGCTTGATGAAGGCGAGTATTTGAGCGTGCAGTTGTGGGTGCAGGACACGGGCGTCGGTATCAGTGCCCAGGATCAACAACGGCTGTTCAACCCTTTTGTCCAGGGCGGCAACAGTGAGCAGTCGGCCCGCAGCGGGTCTGGCCTCGGGCTGGTCATCAGCCGCAGCCTCTGTGAAATGATGGGGGGGCAGTTGCACCTGAGCAGTGTGCTGGGGCAGGGCACTCGAGTCGATGTGACGTTGAGTCTGGCGCGGGCCGCTGCATTGCCGGCCCAGGCGCTGCCGGCGGGCGTACAGACCCCGTCGGCCCGGGCGCTGCGCATTCTGGTGGTGGACGACTACCCGGCCAATCGCCTGCTGCTGGCCCGGCAGTTGAATTTCCTGGGGCATCAAATCACCACGGCCGAAGACGGAATTCAAGGGCTGGCGCAGTGGCAGGCCGGGCACTTCGACGGGGTTATCACGGACTGCAATATGCCGCTCAAGAACGGCTACCTGTTGGCGCAGGACATTCGTGCACAGGAGCGCGCACAGGGCCTGACGCCGTGCCTGCTGCTGGGGTTCACCGCCAACGCGCAACCCGAAGAGACCGAGCGCTGCCGGCAGGCCGGCATGGACGGGTGCCTGTTCAAGCCCACGGGGCTCGAGGATCTGCGGAGCGCGTTGGCTCCCCTCACCGCCAGCCTTTGCGAACCAGAAGTGGCCGCGTTCGATTTGAGCACCTTGGCCGCATTGACGGGTGGAGATCCCCATGTCCTTGAAGAATTACTGATGCCACTGCTCGACAGTCTGGCGGCGGATCGCACGCTGTTGTCGACGCTGCAGCGCAAAGCCGATTTCGCCGGGCTGCACGACCTGGCCCATCGTGCCAAGGGTGGGGCGCGGATGGTCAAGGCGCACACGCTGATCCAGGGGTGTGAAGCGTTGGCGACCGTCTGTGAGCGCCGCGACCGCGAAGCGTTGGGGCCAGTGGTTGAAGCGCTGGATGACGCGATCGATGATTTGCAGCGTGGCCTGAGCATGTATTGCAAGCGGCCTTGACCGCAGTTGATGGCCATTCGGTGGATTTGGGAGAACTCCTACGCGAAGGGGGAACATGCCTGATTTTGTCGTCGAGGTATGTCTGGAAAATGGTCGGCACTCACTGACGAGTACTGCCAGCCCAGGGGCTTGCCATGCCGAACAAAGCACTGACTATCCTGATTGCCGATGAACAGCACCTGCAACGGCTGTACATCGAAAAAATGCTCAACCAGTTGGGGTATCACCGGATTGTGCCGGTGCAAACCTTCGAAGAGGTCCAGATCCTGACGGCCATCCCGGCCGAGCCCTTCGATGTGCTGATCATCAATGCGGGGCTGGCGGCCTGTGCTGACGGGCCAAACCCACAGGTGCGCCATGTGCTGGTCTACGACCAGCTCGACATGGGAGCGCTCGCCGGTGCAACGCCGACGGTGCTGGTACGCCTGCCGGGTGTGCCGGACAACGTCAATCTTGAACACTTCATGGACATCATCGATCCACCCGCGTCCCCCCAGGGGCTGCGGGTGTTGCCATGGCTGCGGGAGTTATCCCGCCGCCCCGTGGCCGGGGTTTAGTCCCACTTCGGTGCGATGCCCTTGGGGCTGGTCAAGCGGTGGCCACGTTCGAGGCCGGCAATCTGCGCCATATCGGCCGGGCTCAAGGTCAGTTGCAGGGCCTTGAGGTTGCTTGCCAGGTTGGCACGCTTGGTCGACGACGGGATCACCGCGTAGCCCAGCTGCATGGCCCAGGCCAGGGTGACTTGCGCCGGGGTGGCCTGATGGCGTTCGGCAATCTGTTGGATTACCGGGTCGTTCAACACTTCGCCGTAGGCCAGGGTCATGTACGAGGTGATCTGGATGCCATGGGCGGTGGCGAAGTCCACCACCTTGCGGTTTTGCAGGTAAGGGTGGAGTTCGATCTGGTTGGTCGCGATGTTCTCTGCGCCCACTGCGGCAATGGCCTGCTTCATCAGGTCGATGGTGAAGTTGGAAATGCCGATCTGGCGTGTCAGGCCCAGGCGCTTGGCTTCCAGCAACTGCTCCATGAATTGGGCGACGGGCACCTGGTCTTCCGGCGATGGCCAATGAATCAGGGTCAGGTCCAGATAGTCGGTCTGCAGTTTGCGCAGGCTTTCCTTGAGGCTTGGAATCAACTGGCCTTCGGCGAAGTTGGCGATCCAGATCTTGCTGGTGATGAACAGCTCATCACGCGGCACGCCACTGTCGGTGATGGCTTGACCGACTTGTGCTTCGTTCTCGTAGATCTGCGCGGTATCGATGACGCGGTAACCCAGTTCCAGGCCGGTGCTGACGGAGTCGATGACCACTTGGCCTTGCAGGCGGAAAGTGCCGAGGCCGAAGGCCGGAACAGGTTGTTGGGGAATAGACATCGGTAACTCCTGAAGGGCGATAAACAACGAAGCCGAGTATCCGCCCGTCGTTCCTTCGGAAAAACCGCCTGCTCCGAAAAGGACTCTTGACTGCAAATCACGAATCGCAGCCTCAGCCCGAGTCCAGGGGGAGTGAAAGGGGGCTGAGACTTGCTCGCTCCTGCAGGCGTCAGTTGGCGTTGCGATGCAGGCGCAGACGTTCGGCGGCGCTGCGCAACAACGGCTCGGTGCCGTCCCAACCCAGGCAACCATCCGTCACCGATACACCGTATTTCATGGCCGGGCTCAGCGGTTGGCAGCCTTCGAACAAATGGCTCTCGAGCATCATGCCGATCAGCGAGGTATCGCCCTGCAAGCGCTGCTCCAGCACGTCGTTGAATACGGCGGGTTGACGCAGCGGGTCTTTACCGCTGTTGGCATGGCTGCAGTCAACCATGATCCGCGCCGCCACCTTGGATTTGGCCAGGTCGTGCTTCACCTGCGCCACGCTTTGCGCATCGTAGTTCGGCCCACGATGACCGCCGCGCAGCACCAGGTGCGTGTCGGGGTTGCCGGGGGTCTGGATGATCGCCGGATGGCCCTGGCTGTCGACGCCGAAATGGCGGTGTGGGTGAGACGCCGAGCGCATTGCATCACAGGCAATCGCGACGCCGCCGTCGGTGCCGTTCTTGAAGCCCACGGGCATACCCAGGCCGCTGGCCATTTCGCGGTGGATCTGCGATTCAGTGGTACGTGCGCCGATGGCGACCCAGCTGAGCAGGTCATCGAAGTAGCCCGCAGCCATGGGTTGCAGCAGTTCGGTAGCGACCGGCAGGCCCAGGCGCAGCATTTCGCGCATCAGTTCGCGGGACAGGCTGAGGCCGGTGGCCATGTCATCGCTGCCGTCCAGGTGTGGGTCGTAGGCCAGGCCTTTCCAGCCGATGGTGGTGCGCGGTTTTTCGACGTAGGCGCGGATCACCAGCAGCATCTGGTCGCTGACGTCCCGGGCGAGCTTTTGCAGATTGCGTGCGTACTCCATGGCCGATTCCGGGTCGTGGATCGAACACGGGCCGACAATCACCAGCAAGCGTGAATCTTCGCCATTGAGAATGGCGCGCACGGCTTGGCGATGGGCGTGGATCTGTTCAACGAGGAACGGGCTGAGAGGCAGCTGGTGCTTTAAATCCAGGGAACTGGGCAGACGCTGAGTCAGGGCTTCATTGGCGCTGTTCAGGTTCGAAACGGGCAGAGCGGCGACGGAGGAGTTCATATTCAAGGCTTCCTGGGCAAGCGGCGGGTTGTTCCCGCGCGCTCTGCCCTACTGGGGTGTTCGACAATTGGCCGTATTGGCTGCGTGTGTTGGCTTGCCACCAATAGGTGACCGATCGGAGGCGGCAGGCTGTCCCGAACGGAGCTTGCTAAATCGCCAGGCAGTGCAGGTGTCGTAGCGGTAATAGGTGGCGTAGTTCATGTGGTGATTTCCTTGAGTGTTCCGAAAATAAGTGGGGCCTGAAAAAACAAAACCCCCGATCGGGGAGCCGACCGGGGGTTTAGATTTCTCTGGTAGGCGACCCCTTGAGTAGTGGGCGCCGATTTCAGGTATCAGGCGCGCCAGTGGCTAAACCAATACCCAAAATAAAAGCTTGCAGCTGCGCTCGAACCGCTCACACGGGTAGCCGATACCGAGCGCTGGGCACTGGCAGCAGGGCAAACCTGAGTGTGGGTGAGTTGCAACATGGTGTGTCTCCGAAAGATGGAAGGAGCTTACTAGAGGCGCACGGGTGGATTCAATCAGTAATTTCTATTGCCTGGGAGGACTGACGACTATGGGCCGAGATATGCTCACAGAACCTTGATGACTGCCTGGATGTAACCATGAATGCCTTGACCCTTGCTGCGGCTCAATCGATTTCCATCGCGGGTGATGTCGCGGCCAATATCGAACGGCACCTGGTCTTCATGCAGGCGGCAGCCGAGCGTGGTGTGCAATGCCTGGTATTTCCGGAGTTGTCGTTGACCGGGTATGAGCCGTCCTTGGCCGCGGCATTGGCGATTGATCCACACGATCGGGTGCTGGCACCGCTACGCGACAGCGCACGTGAACTGCGCTTGACGGTGGTGGTCGGGATGCCGATCCGGCTGGCGCCAGAGGCGGGCGTATCGATTGGTGCACTGGTTTTGGCGGCAGACGGTTCATTGGCGGTCTACACCAAGCAACATCTGCACCCAGGCGAAGAGGTGGCATTTGTCGCGGGGCAGGGTGGCCGGGCGCTTGAGTTCGGGAGCGAGCGGATTGCGTTGGCGGTTTGCGCTGACTTCTCCCACGCCAGCCATCCACGCCAGGCCGCGCAAGCCGGCGCCAGTGTGTACGCCGCCGGCGTGCTGATCAGCGAAGGCGGCTATGCGACGGACAGTGCCTTGCTCCAGGGCTATGCTGTTGAACATGGCCTGCTGGTGTTAATGGCCAACCACGGTGGCCCGTCTGGCGGCTGGGCTTGCGCCGGTCGCAGTGCCATTTGGGACGCCGAGGGGCGCCTGGTGGCTGCCGCGCCGGGTGTTGGCGATGCACTCCTGGTTGCCCAACGCACCGACGGCGGCTGGAGTGGCTACGCAGTCGACCTTTGAGTTGAAGGAGCGCAACCTCATGGGGTTTCACCTGCGCGAAGCGACCTCTCAGGACCGCTTGTTTGCCCGGACCCTGACCTACGAGGCGATGAACCACTATTACCTGCAGTATGGTTTGTCATGGTCGGATAATGGCTTTGATACCGCCTGGGCCTGTCGGGAAAACTGGCTGGTTTGCCGCGACAGGCATGTCATGGGTTTTATCAGCGTGAGTTGTGACAGCGCGGCGTTGTACATCCGCGAGTTGCATATGCTCGACGGTGCGCGCGGGCAAGGTGCTGGCAGTTGGGTGTTGGCGCAGATGGCGCTGAAGGCTCGCGAGCAGGGTCTGCTGCGCCTGACCGTGTTCAAGACAAACCCGGCCAGGCGGCTTTATCAGCGCATGGGCTTGAGTATCGTCGGTGACGAAGGCTGCTTCTGGCGGATGGAAAGGGTCTGTCGCTCACCTTCCTGACCGCTCAGTTGGGTTGAACAGGAAAAAAACAGGTCGCACCCCCGTAAATCCTGACCGTTCTCACAGCAAACTGCGCTAATCGCGTCGCGCTGTGTGGCCGCTATGTATCCAAACTCTATATATATGACGCTTGCAGCTAGGTCTGCGCCTTGGTTTTTTGCTAAGGTGTTCAGCAACCTATAAGACCATATCGCGAGGTGTCTGCTTGATTAGGGTGCTAGTAGTCGATGACCATGATCTCGTTCGTACAGGCATTACACGAATGCTGGCTGACATCGATGGCCTGCAAGTAGTCGGCCAGGCCGAATCGGGGGAGGAATCCCTGATCAAGGCCCGGGAGTTGAAACCCGATGTGGTTTTGATGGACGTCAAGATGCCCGGGATCGGCGGTCTTGGTGCCACTACCAAATTGTTGCGCAGCCATCCGGACATCAAAGTCGTGGTGGTGACCGTGTGCGAGGAAGACCCGTTTCCAACACGCCTGCTTCAAGCAGGCGCGGCGGGCTACCTGACCAAGGGCGCGGGCCTGGCGGAGATGGTGCAAGCCATTCGCCTGGTGTTTGCCGGCCAGCGGTATATCAGCCCGCAGATCGCCCAGCAGTTGGCGATCAAATCGTTTCAGCCCACCAGTGACTCGCCGTTTGATGCACTTTCGGAACGGGAAATCCAGATCGCCTTGATGATCGTGGGTTGCCAGAAGGTGCAGACCATCTCCGATAAGCTGTGCCTGTCGCCAAAAACCGTCAACACCTACCGCTATCGTATCTTCGAGAAGCTTGCCATCAGCAGTGATGTTGAATTGACCTTGCTCGCGGTGCGCCACGGCATGGTGGACGCCAGCGCCTGACATGACCACACCGTTTGATCCGAGCGCCTTTCTCTCGACCTGCAGTGGCCGCCCCGGCGTATACCGCATGTTCGACAGCGAGGCGCGGCTGCTTTACGTCGGCAAAGCCAAGAACCTGAAGAACCGCCTGGCGAGCTACTTTCGCAAGACCGGTCTCGCGACGAAAACCGCTGCGCTGGTGGCGCGTATCGCCCAGGTCGAAACCACCATTACCGCCAACGAGACTGAAGCGCTGCTACTTGAGCAGACGCTGATCAAGGAATGGCGCCCGCCCTATAACATCCTGCTGCGTGACGATAAATCCTACCCCTACGTGTTTTTATCTGACGGCGCCTTCCCACGTCTGAGTATTCACCGGGGCGCGAAGAAGCAGAAGGGCAAGTATTTCGGCCCGTACCCGAGTGCCGGTGCGATTCGTGAAAGCCTGAGCTTGCTGCAAAAGACCTTTTTTGTGCGTCAGTGTGAAGACAGTTTCTACAAGAACCGCACGCGGCCGTGCCTGCAGTACCAGATCAAGCGCTGCAAGGCGCCCTGCGTGGGCCTGGTGGAGCCGGCGGAGTATGCCGAGGATGTTCGCCATTCGGTCATGTTCCTGGAGGGGCGCAGTAATGCACTCACCGATGAACTCTCGGTTTCCATGGAGCAAGCCGCCAATACCCTGGATTTCGAACGCGCCGCTGAGCTGCGTGACCAGATATCCCTGCTGCGTCGTGTCCAGGACCAGCAGAGCATGGAGGGGGGTAGCGGGGACGTCGATGTGATCGCGGCTTTCGTCAACCCGGGCGGCGCGTGTGTGCACCTGATCAGCGTGCGGGGCGGGCGGGTGCTGGGCAGCAAGAATTTCTTCCCGCAGACCGGCATCGACGAAGATGTCGCCGAAGTCATGGCCGCGTTCCTGGGCCAGTACTATGTCAGCAGTCCGGAGCGCGACTTGCCGTCGGAGCTGATCGTCAACGTGGTGCATGAAGACTTTCCCACGCTGATCGAGGCCATCCACGAGCTGCGCGGCCGTGAGCTGGACATCAGCCATCGGGTACGCGGCACCCGGGCGCGCTGGCAACAATTGGCCGTTACCAATGCCGAACAGGCCCTGGGCGCACGTCTGGCGAATCGGCAGTACGTTGCCGCGCGCTTTGACGCCCTGGCGGAGGTCCTGAACCTGGACGAGCCACCGCAGCGCCTGGAGTGCTACGACATCAGCCACTCCAGCGGCGAGGCCACCGTGGCCTCCTGTGTGGTATTCGGGCCGGAAGGGCCGATCAAATCCGATTACCGGCGCTACAACATCGAAGGCGTCACCGCCGGCGATGACTACGCCGCCATGCATCAGGCCCTCACACGACGCTTCAGCAAGTTGAAGGACGGCGAGGGCAAGCTGCCCGACATTCTGCTGGTGGACGGCGGCAAGGGCCAGTTGTCCATGGCGCGTGACGTGCTCAACGAACTGGCGGTGCCCGACCTGATCCTGCTCGGTGTGGCCAAGGGCACCACGCGAAAGGCCGGTTTCGAAACGTTGTACTTGAATGATGCCGCCCATGAGTTCACTTTGAAGGGCGACTCGCCTGCACTGCACCTGATTCAACAGATTCGCGACGAAGCCCACCGTTTTGCCATTACCGGTCACCGCGCCCGGCGTGGCAAAACCCGGCGCACCTCAACCCTGGAAGGGGTGGCGGGGGTTGGCCCGACACGGCGTCGCGACCTGCTTAAACATTTTGGTGGCTTGCAGGAGCTGTCCCGTGCCAGCATTGACGAAATAGCCAAAGCACCCGGTATCAGTAAAAAGCTCGCTGAGTTGATTTATGCAAATCTGCACAGCGAATAGAATGCCTTCTCACCTCGTAGCCAGTTGTGCCGATGAATATCCCTAATCTGATCACCGTTCTACGCGTCCTGCTTATTCCGATTTTTATTTTGCTGTTCTATTTACCTTACGAATGGAGCTATGCCGCCTCCAGTTCGGTATTTGCCTTTGCCGCCGCCACCGACTGGCTCGATGGCTACCTGGCCCGCCGCCTGGAACAGAGCACGCCGTTCGGCGCGTTCCTCGACCCGGTGGCAGACAAGCTCATGGTCGCGGTGGCCCTGGTCCTGCTGGTGCAGGAGCACGGTAACCTGTGGCTGACCTTGCCGGCCGCGGTGATCATCGGTCGCGAGATCGTCGTTTCGGCCCTGCGCGAATGGATGGCCGAAATCGGCGCCCGCGCCCATGTTGCAGTATCGAACCTAGGTAAATGGAAAACCGCCGCGCAAATGCTCGCCCTGGTGATCCTGCTGGCCAACCCTTCGGACTTTTCGTTCTGGGTATTCATTGGCTACGCCTTGCTGCTGATTGCGGCCGGCCTGACCCTGTGGTCCATGCTCCAATATTTGCGCGCTGCCTGGCCTCATCTGCGTACTACCGTTGAAAAGAAATAAACTTTTTTGAATCAAGAGGTTGACGGGTTCTGATAAATCTATAGAATGCGCAACACCAAGCGGGAATAGCTCAGTTGGTAGAGCACGACCTTGCCAAGGTCGGGGTCGCGAGTTCGAGTCTCGTTTCCCGCTCCAGACACAAAGAAAAAGCCACTCAATCGAGTGGCTTTTTTTTTGCTCGTCAGATTCCAGGCAGACTCTGGCGGGAACTCGTCGATCACCGAAAAAAACCACATACGCGCAGCCTTTCGAATCTGGTTCAAGCCTCAAAACGGAATCTGGGTCGTCGACAGGACCTGGCGCAGCCCCATGAATGACCGAATCTGGCGAACGCCGGGCAGGTAAAGCAATTGCTCCGCGTGGAGCCGGTTGAAACTGTTGCTGTCCTTCGTCCGTATCAACATGAAGTAGTCGAACTCTCCCGTCACCACATGGCATTCCATGCAGCCGGAGACTTTTTGTGCGGCCGCCTCGAAGGCGGCGAAAGATTCCGGTGTGGAGCGGTCCAGCACGACACCGATCAAGACCACCATCCCCGCGTCCAGCGCGTCATTGTCCAGCAGTGCGACGATGCCTTTGATCAGGCCGACCTGCTTGAGCCGCTCGACACGCCTGAGGCAGGCCGGGGCACTCAATTTCACCTTCTCCGCAAGCGCCACATTGGAGATGGAGGCATCTCGTTGCAGGGCCTTGAGAATCGCGCGGTCGGTTCGATCCAGTGGCTGCGGCTCTGGGGCTGTAGCGCCCGGCTTGTGGCGATTATTTGTTGCTTTCATATCGTTTTTTACACATTAAAAGTGTGTGTGATGTGAATTTTTGGAAATTATGTTTTTCCAAATGGAAAAAACTTGCAACACATATTTTCTGAATTCTTCTTAGTATTTAACTCATCGAAGCCCTCCTGAAAGAGCCCGGAATGTGGCCTCTTTCTCTCGGCCTGGCGCTTGGATATCCACTATCAAGGAGCACAGTCATGAACCTGAATCGTTTTAAACGTTATCCGTTGACCTTCGGTCCTTCTCCCATCACGCCCTTGAAGCGCCTGAGTGAACACCTGGGGGGCAAGGTCGAGCTGTATGCCAAACGTGAAGACTGCAATAGCGGCCTTGCCTTTGGCGGGAACAAGACACGCAAGCTCGAATACCTCATCCCCGAGGCGATCGAGCAAGGCTGCGATACGCTGGTGTCCATCGGTGGCATTCAGTCGAACCAGACCCGCCAGGTCGCTGCAGTCGCAGCTCACTTGGGCATGAAGTGCGTGCTGGTGCAGGAAAACTGGGTGAATTATTCCGACGCAGTGTATGACCGCGTAGGCAACATCGAGATGTCGCGCATCATGGGCGCTGACGTGCGGCTTGACGCTGCAGGCTTCGATATTGGCATTCGGCCAAGTTGGGAAAAGGCCATGAGTGATGTCGTGGAGCAGGGTGGCAAACCCTTTCCGATTCCGGCGGGTTGTTCCGAGCACCCCTACGGCGGCCTGGGTTTCGTCGGTTTTGCCGAAGAAGTGCGGCAGCAGGAAAAAGAACTGGGCTTCCAGTTTGACTACATCGTGGTCTGCTCGGTGACCGGCAGTACGCAGGCGGGCATGGTTGTCGGTTTCGCTGCCGACGGTCGTTCCAGGAAAGTGATTGGTATTGATGCTTCGGCCAAGCCGGAACAGACCAAGGCACAGATCCTGCGTATCGCTCGTCACACCGCTGAGCTGGTGGAGCTGGGTCAAGAGATTACCGAGGCGGATGTGGTGCTCGATACGCGTTTTGCCTACCCCGAATATGGCTTGCCCAACGAAGGCACATTGGAGGCCATCCGCCTGTGCGGCCGCCTTGAAGGGGTGTTGACAGACCCGGTGTACGAAGGTAAATCGATGCACGGCATGATTGAAATGGTGCGTCGCGGTGAATTCCCCGAAGGCTCGAAAGTGCTTTACGCACACCTGGGCGGGGTGCCGGCGCTGAACGCCTACAGCTTCCTGTTCCGTAACGGTTAAACGTAACGCTGCCTGGAGTCACGCTCGCGTCCAGAATCCTGCCGGGAGTACCACCATGCATGCGATATCACAGTCTGCAATCTGGGTGAAAGAACCCCTGGCGGATACCGGGGTGGTCATCGTGACCAGCGCCGCTTTGCCCAAATACCTGATTGACGCGTTGCACATGGCGATTGACGACTGGGATCAGGTCGCCTACCTGGCGGTCCGGCAATCGAGGGCATTTATGCTCGACTGGCTGCAGTCGGGCTCCAACCCGACAGCCTCGGCGCCGGCAACCCCCTGTCAGGCCAGCCAACTGCTGCGCGGTGTATCCAAGGGCTGCTTTTTACTGGATGTCGAAGTCAGCCCGATACCCCGTCTCACCTGGCTGGGATCAGTCTGCGGTCACCCGCTGCGCGTCCTCAAACTGGAAGACGCAGCATCCCCAGCAGCGCTTGATAGGCAGGTAGAAGAGGTTTTGTCGGTGACGCGCACGCTGGTGAAAAGCGTGTTGCAAGAACGTTGTTTCAGCTAACAACCGTCAGGTTTCTCCTATGAGGTGCGCGCCGCGCAGCGGGCATGCACAAACGTTCTAGCCGCTGACGTCATTGCTGCGAATAATACCGGCTAATCCCGCCCCCAATGAAAACGGTATTGGAGCCGCTAATGTTCGACACCAAAGTCGCGATCATCGTGCGCAACGACTTGAAGATCTGGCAGCGTTTGAACGTCGTCGCATTTCTTGCAACCGGTATCGCGTCGGCGGCTCCCGAAGCCATGGGCGACGCCTATGCCGATGCGAATGGCCACCTTTATGCAAAGATGCTGGGACAGCCGATGCTGATATTCGAAGCCGATCTGGTGGGCCTCCAGACTGCCCATCGCGTAGCTCTGGCACGCGATATCACGATAGTGCCCTACGTCTTTGCGATGTTTTCAACCGGCCACGATCAGGCGAACCGTGAGGCATTTCTGGCAGAAGACCCCCAGCATCTGAACCTGGTTGGGATCGGTATTCGAGGGCCCAAAAAAGCCGTGGAAAAAGCCACGAAGGGTTTATTGCTTCACACGTGATAATCAGCCCAGGCACATAAACAAAAATGCCCGTATCGAAAGGTACGGGCATTTTGTTTATGCGGCCGGCAATGCGTCCTCTTGGTTATCGTCTGCGGCGGATCACGCCCGCCGTTGAATCGCCACCCTGGACCAAAGGGTAAAGGCAACATTCGGGGCCCAACCGCTATTGGAGGTGTGCTCCTGAATACACGCGTAGCGATTGCCTTCATACGTCACCCCATCGTCCTTGCGATAGTGATGATTCAGTTGCCACTCCGGGTATTGCGGGTCAGTCATTCCACCTGCGGTCTTGACGTTCAGGCTGACACCCGGCAACGACTGATTGCCTTGGCTATCGGTGGCGGTGACGAAATAGCTGTACTGGGTATCCGCTGTCAGGCCATTGTCCGTAAAGGTCAACGCGGCGGTCTGGCCTACCGGGCTGCCATTGCGATACAAGGTATAAAACTCGATCGGGCGCACACCGCTGGCAGCGCTCCAGTTCAAGGTCACGCTGACTTCCGTCCGGGCTGGGGAAGACAAGCTCCCCGGTGCCGACGGCCGCTCATTGCCGCTGTCGCCATGGATCAGTGATGCGTAACGGTTGCGGAACTCCCAGTTGTAGTGGGCTCCCTGCTTGTTGAGGCCGTCATCCCAGTTCACCGACCAGGTCATCAGCCCCTTGACCGACAACCCTGCCGCATCCAGGCGCTTGAAGGCATTGCTCACCGCCGCCGGGTCAATGACGTACCCGGTCGCCGCCGCATCGACATTACTAGGCAAGCCGATCACGAACTTGTCGGCGGCAATCTTGATGTATTCACGAGTGCCTGTGAGCAGGCTTTCAGTCAGATAAAACAGGAAGTCTTCTTTCAGCGCATCATTGTTCTGGGCAATCCACTCACCCTTTCCGCCGTTGACTTCCTGGACCCACACACCGTCGCCCCCTTGGTTGTAGTACTGCGGCGCGATGAAATCGTAGTAACCCTCCAGTGCCTGGATGTAGGCGACGTACGCCCCGGTCGTGACGAGATACGGGAACTCCGGTGCCATGCTGATAATGAAATGTTTGCCTTCCCCCGCGTAGTGATCCTTCACCAGTTTCAGCGCAGCCGGCAAAACGGTCTTGTTGTTGGCGGTGTGAATGGCTTTCTGCTCAAGGTCGATGTCCAGTCCATCAAAACCATAAGTTTCCACCAGGCGGATGATTTCCCTGGCCAGCGGTCGCTCGTCACCGTCATGCAACTCGATATGCGCATCGGCACCGCCGAGGGAGATCAATACGGCGCGGCCCTGACTGTTGAGCACCCCGACCTGGCGACGAAACTCTTCGTCCGACAGGTTGTAAGGCTTGAACGTGGGAATGCCGTTGCCTTTCATGAAGGCCACAGCCACCACGTTGTATTCCTTGGGAATGTCCACCAGGTTGAGGTTGGCGAACTGCCCCTGCTGGTAACCGTCACTGGAACCCGCCGGCCAGTTGTGCCAGAACCCCATGAGGATTTTCTTGCCGGCGATTGACGGCATCAACGACGCTGCATCGTTCGCCAGTTTCTTTACTGAGGAAAAATCAATCTTGCTCATATTCCAATCCTTTAGAATTTGAATGAATCAACAACTGTCCTGTTGTGATTTGAAGTCAGCTCAAGCTTGGGCTGATGCAGAGCGCCGACGTGCTCACTCGCGTGACGCCTTCGGCGGCGCGTCCGCCAACTTGAGGTTGGCGGCGATGTAAAACCCTAAGACCGTGCGTTTTTTCTCTTGATATTCACAGGGCACCAGCGTGGTGTTGGGCAGGTGCGTGCTGTCCTGCGCTGGTTTGACCAGCATTCTCTTGCCCCCCGAGCGCAGGCGTACATATTGCCCGGGCTCGAAGGTGCTCATGGGCGCGTCTCGGCAACGGCCAGGCGGGTCGGTTCTCCCCAGGCGCCGCCCAGGGCGGTGTACAGGTTGACCTCGGCGACCAGTTGCGCCAACCGGTCGGTGATCAGCGTCTGTTGCGAGGAAAACAGCGAGCGCTGTGCATCGAGAAAGACCAGGTTGCTGTCCACGCCGATTTTATAGCGACGTTGCGCGAGGTCGTAATAGGTCTGGTTCGCCCGCACCAGGTCGCGTTGTGCGCTCAGTTGATCGTCATAGGTCTGGCGAGCCGCCAAGCCATCGGAGACTTCCTGGAACGCCGTCTGAATGGTTTTTTCATACTGCGCGATACCAATGTCTTTCTGCAGCTTGGAATAGTCGAGGCTTGCGCGCAGGCTGCCGGCATTGAAGATCGGCAGGTTGATCTGGGGCTGGAACGTCCAACTGCCCGAGCCACCCTTGAACAGGCTGGACAGTTGGGAGCTGGAGGCGCCCGCATTCGCCGTCAGGCTGACGCTGGGGAAGAAAGCGGCACGGGCCGCGCCGATATTGGCGTTGGCGGACTTGAGCTGGTATTCGGCCTGCAGGATATCGGGCCGGCGCTGCAGCAGGTCCGACGGCAGGCCGGAAGGCACCTGGGCGATCAAGTCACTGGCCAGCGGCCGAGCCGGCAAGGATGGCGGCAGTGCGCCGCCGATCAACAGCGTCAGGCTGTTGCGGTCCTGCGCCACTTGACGCTCGTAGCGGGCCAGGTTGGCGCGGGCGTTCTCGACACTGGTTTGCGCCTGTGCGGCGTCCAGTGACGACGCGGTCCCCACCGCCAGGCTGCGGGTGGTCAGGCGCAGGCTTTCCTCGTAGGAGGCCAGGGTCTGGCGGGTCAGCACCAGTAACTCCTGGTCGGCGCGCCAAGTCAGGTAGGCGTTGGCGACGCTGGCGACCAGGCTCAGTTCCGCACTGCGGCGCGCTTGCTCGGTGGCCAGGTAAGCCTGCATCGCCTGCTCGCTGAGGCTGCGGACGCGACCGAAGAAATCCAGTTCGTACGCACTCATCCCCAGCGTCGCCGAATAGGTGGAGGTGATTGCCGCTTTGCCGGTGCGGGTAATGCTCGCCGGGACACGCTGGCGGGTACCGCCGACGCCGGCGGAAATCGCCGGGAACAGGTCGGCGCGCTGTATCTGGTACTGCGCGCGGTAGGCTTCGACATTCAGGGCGGCCACACGCAGGTCGCGGTTCTGGGTCAGGGCGGTCTGAATCAGTTGCTGCAGGGCCGGGTCGCGAAACAGTGTGCGCCATCCCTGGCTGGCCGCTTCTTCGCTGACCGTCCCAGCGGCAGCGGCATATGCCGGACCTTGGGGATACTGTGGCGCCACGGGTGCGGCCGGTTGCTGGTAATCGGGGATGAGCGAGCAGCCGCTCAGTGCCACTGCAACCGTTACCAGAGAGAAAGCAAACTTGTTCATGAGCCAGCCTCATTTGAAAAGGGGCACGGGTGGCTGCGTAGCGACCCGTTGCTTGAGTTGCGCTAGGCGCCGACCATCCATCGGGTCAATCCATGTCGGCCGCTGACCCCAAGCTTTGCGGTGGCACGCTTGAGGTAGGTTTCGATAGAGCTATTTTTCAGCTGCAGCGTTTCTGCTATTTCCGGCACCGTCTTGCCGTTGAGCAAACCCAGGCAAACTTCCTGTTCGCGGGTCGATAAGGTGATGTCGCACAACGCCAGGCGCTTTTGAAATTCGCGATGAATGTGCGTCGGTTCCTGATGGGTGACCAGGGTCGCCATCCAGCTGCCCATTTTTCGCAGTGAGCTCTGGCGGCTGAACTGGGCATAATTTTCAATCAGCGGCAGCAGGGCTTCGGAGAGGTTCTTGAGCAGCGACAATTCGCTCAAGGAAAAATCCTTGTGCGTGGGCGACCGATACAAGGTCACCACGCAGCGCCGGTTGCCGTCGCGTGACGCCAGCGTGCACTGGTGCGCCGCACGGCGCGTGCCCTTGCCGGCTGCACCTTTGGGGCGCGTGTTCATACGGATCAACAGCGAGCCCTCCATCTCCA
This sequence comes from Pseudomonas sp. R19M, assembly GCF_050312585.1. Classification (NCBI taxonomy): domain Bacteria; kingdom Pseudomonadati; phylum Pseudomonadota; class Gammaproteobacteria; order Pseudomonadales; family Pseudomonadaceae; genus Pseudomonas; species Pseudomonas sp. R19M. Next base: position 28,180 of record NZ_JBNPJV010000102.1, on the reverse strand, counting down.
GCACTTCCTTGAGCAGTTGAGGGTTATGGGCAGGAAGGCTTGCGTCGGGTGCAGGGAAGTCGGCGGGGTCGCCGGCATTGCCCAAGGGCTTGATGTCGGTCAGTTGAGCGTTTGACTTATCGAGTGTCCATTCGCTGAGCGTCAACGCCGTGACCGGCAAGAGTTTGTCGATCAGCTTGAGCATGTTGAGTGCGAAGTGATCCTGGTCAGTACTGGAGATCAACTCGCCGAGTATGAAATAGAAGTGTGGGCTGTCCGCATTTCGAATACTGCTGGTCAGATCCATAGTCCAATCATCCTTGATGGCGCCGTTTTTATAAGTTGTTGGTGAGCGAGCAGTGCAGCCATCGTTCACTCCTGAAGGGTTCAACTCGGCTCCGTATTAGGCCCACTCATTGCGCGACGGTCTGTAATAGAAAGCGGGGACATTCAGGTCTCAGCCGCTTGCCCCTCATGGATTTGCCTCACTCAACGCTTTGTACAGGCTTTCGGGGACAGCCGAATTCCGGGCAATCCGTACACTTGCGGCTCCGGCACCCTGGCCAGTCGCAGCGGTTTGCCTGACGGGCCTTGCCCGGTCTTGAGTGTATTTGAGGAGTTAATCCATGAATAAAGAGCATGAGAAGCCGCCCAAGCCGGGCTCGGTCTTGCGCCTGCTTTGGCAAAATCATCCCTGGCTGGCCTTCTTTTCAGTGGTCACCGGCATCGTCAGCGGCGTGGCGGCGATCGCGGTGGTGAACGTGATCAACCAGGCGATCTACGAGCAGGGATCGCGGTTGCACTTGCTGTACTGGTTTGTCGGTTTGAGTGTGGTGGCGCTGGCGTTTCGCAACGGCGCGACCTTGTTTCCCGCGTACGCCAACATGAAATTGATGACGCGCCTGCGCATAGCGTTGTGCCAGAAAATCCTTTCTTCGCCCCTCGAAGAAGTGGATCGGCGCGGCCCGCCCAATGTGCTGACGCTGCTGACCACCGATATTCCGCAGCTCAATGCGACGCTGCTGGTGATGCCCGTGGTCCTGGTGGAATGCACGGTGTTCATGTGCGGCCTGGCTTACCTGGCTTACCTGTCGTGGACGGTGTTTGCGTTAACCCTGGCGTTGTTGGCAGTGGGTGCGATTCTGTACGTCTTCCTGTTTCTCGGCGGCGTAAAGTTCACCGGCCGCGTGCGTGATGAGTTCACCGCTTTCAACGAACACACGCACGGGCTGGTCTTCGGCCTCAAGGAGTTGAAGCTCAACGGCATTCGCCGTCGCTGGTTTGGCCGCTCTGCCATCAAGGAGTCGTCCACGCGGGTGGCGCGCTTCAATTTCATCGAGCATATGTGGTACCTCGGTGCGGAAAACATGGGGCTGGTCACCCAGTCACTGCTGATCGGCAGCCTGGTGTTCGCGTTGCCGTTGCTGATGGTGGCTGACAGTCAAGTGATGACCGGCAGCGTGTTGACGGTGATGTATATCCTGGGACCGCTGGGGTTGCTGATCGGTGCAATGCCGGTCGTGGCGCAAGGGCGGATTGCGGTCAGCCGTCTCGCCGAATTTGGTTTCCTGATCAACGAACACCACGCCGAACAGGACGAGCCGGATAACACCAATGTCCTGCGCCTGGAGCACAAGAAGCACTGGCGCCAGATCACGCTCAAGGGGGTGGTGATGAACTATCGTGGCGCCGACGCGGAGAACGGTTTCGCGCTGGGGCCGGTCGACCTGACCATCAACAGCGGTGAGTTGATCTACATCATCGGCGGCAACGGTTGCGGCAAAAGTACCCTGGTCAAGGCGCTATGCGGGTTGTACGTGCCCCAGGCCGGGCAGATATTGCTCGACGGCGTCGCCGTCAACGATGAAACCCGCAGTGACTACCGTGACCTGTTTTCCGCGGTATTCAGCGACTTCCATCTGTTCAACCGCCTGATCGGTCCTGAAGGCGAGGAGGTCAATCCGGCCCAGGCGCAGAAGTACCTGGCCGCACTGGGCCTGGCCGAAAAAATCAAGATCGAAGGGCTGGGGTATTCCACCACCAAAGAGCTGTCCTACGGCCAGCAAAAACGCCTGGCCCTGGTGTGTGCCTACCTGGAAGATCGCCCGGTGTATGTCCTCGATGAGTGGGCGGCGGACCAGGATCCTCCGTTCAAGCGCTTCTTCTATGAAGAGTTGCTGCCGGAGCTCAAGCGTCGCGGAAAGACCGTGCTGATCATTACGCATGATGATCAATACTTCCAATTGGCTGACCGCATCGTCAAGTTGGTCGACGGCCATATCGTCTCCGATGTAAGCCTTGTCGCCGAGGACCGTCGCGCCTGATCCAGGCGATGCCGACGCCTTTCCCCCAAGCACGACACCTATAGGTTTAAAAACTGCAGGTGTCGTGCTTTTTTGTGGTTAAAAATTCTTAAATATCAAAAAGATAATTGAGAAATTACGAAATATTTCCGTGTCCCGTGATTGTCCGGGATTCGGGTGACATACAGCCCAAAACGCCGATGATTAAATTTGCCAATGCGCTTATCAGGTCACGCTGTGGGCGGCTTTTTTATCCGGCGTACGAGGCCGTATAGGCAGATTGAGTTGCCCATTGGTCTGACGTTTTTAACGATTTTTGCCTCAATTTCCCTCGCTGCTGCGCTGTGACCCAGGTGGCACTGACAAAACTCTGAGAAGGCTTTTATGAAACGTTTTTCTGCAGTGGCCATGGGCGACCTTGTCGCGAAAAAAGTCCTATCAAGCAACCTTGCCGTGGCAGGGTTTACCGCGCAGGTGATCGCATGAATTCGCCCGTGCAGTTGCCGCAGACATTCCCGCTGACCGCCGCGCAGAAAGCCATCTGGCTGGACCAGATCACGCAGGCTGAATCGCCGCTGTACAACATCGGCTCTTACCTGGAACTCAACGGCCCGATCAACGCCGAACGGATGCAACACGCCGCCGAGTTGCTGGTGGCCAAGCACGACGCGCTGCGCCTCACGCTGCTGGATGCCACCGATGCCGATGGCGTGCCGCTGCAATGTATCGCGTCAACTGTGCCGGTGGAGGTTCCGCTGCTCGACCTCTCCGAACACGCCGATCCTGCCAGCGCCGCGTTGGTATGGATGGGCGAGCATATGGCCCGCGCGTTTTCGCTGACCCAGGCGCCGCTGTTTCGCTTTTTCCTGATCAAGTTGGGGGAGGCGCACTACTACTTCGCCAGCCAGGCCCACCACATCATTCTCGACGGCTGGGCTTTCGGAGAAATGCTGCAGTCGCTGGGCGGCATCTACAGCGACCTGGCCGAGGCGCGACAGCCTGACATGCAGGCCAGCTCCTATCTCGACTTCATTGACGACGACCTGCGTTACCGCGAGTCGGCACGTTATGCAAAGGATCGCGAATACTGGCAGCACAAGTATCAGACCTTGCCCGAAGCGCTGTTTACCCCGCGTTATCAGAACCAGCATGCCAAGGGCAAAGCCCCTGGCCGGCACTATGTGCGGCCGTTCCCGGTGGTGTTGCACGATCGTATGGGGGAGCTGGCGCAAGCCTGCCAGGCCTCGACCTACCACGTGTTGCTGGCGGCCATGTATGTCTACTTCACGCGTGTGAGCCAGCGCGATGAATGGGTGGTGGGCTTGCCGTTGCTCAACCGCTCGGCCAAGTTCAAAACCACCCTGGGTCTGTTTACCCAGGTCAGTGCCGTGCGCTTCAGCCTCGGTCGCGAGCTGACCTTCAGCGCCCTGGTCGGCGCGGTACGCGATGCACTCAAGCAGGATTATCGCCACCAACGCTTCCCTCTGAGCGGTATGAACCTGCGGACCGAAGGGGGCCAGCTGTTCGACCTGACCTTGTCTTACGAACAGGACGACCACCTGTACCAGTTCGCCGAGCAGGGCGGGCACCTGCTCAAAGTCACCAACAACCACGAGCAGATGCCTCTGGCGTTTCACCTGCGGGCGAGCAATCACAAGGACAAGGCGTGGGCGCACTACGTTTATAACGAGGCGTATTTCAACGCCGATGATATCGAGACCCTGGCCGAGCGCTTTACCCACGTGCTCGAGCAGGCCCTGGAGAATGCCGATCTGGCCGTGGCTGAGTTTTCGTTGACCACCGAAGCCGACCGCGCGCTGATGCAGCATTGGAATGCCGACTTCGGCACGTACCCCAGCCATGCCACTCTCCATGGGCAGTTTGAGGCGCAGGCGGCAGCGCGGCCCCATGCGACAGCGCTGATTTTCGACGGCCAACACTTGAGCTATGGCGACTTGAACCGCCGCGCCAACCAGGTGGCGCATCGCTTGCTGAGCCTGGGCGTGCGCCCGGATGATCGGGTGGCGATCTGCGTCGAGCGCGGGCTGGACATGATCGTCGGCCTGCTCGGCATCCTCAAGGCCGGGGCCGGTTACGTGCCGATTGACCCTGCGTACCCGCAGGAACGCATCAGCTACACCCTGCAAGACAGTACGCCGGTAGCGGTGCTGGTGCAGCAGGCGACCCGTGCCCGGGTGGCCGAGGTGTCGGTGCCGGTGCTCGAACTGGACGGCGGCGATTGCCAGGGTGAGTCCACTCAGAATCCCCACGTCCCGGGCCTGACTTCGGCCAACCTGGCGTACGTGATCTACACCTCCGGCTCCACCGGCTTGCCCAAGGGGGTGATGATCGAACACTGCAACGTGGCGCGCCTGTTCAGCGCCACCGAGGGCTGGTTCCGCTTCAACGAGCAAGACGTGTGGGCACTGTTCCACTCGTTTGCGTTTGACTTCTCGGTCTGGGAAATCTGGGGCGCGCTGATGTATGGCGGGCAGTTGCTGGTGGTGCCGCAGCTGACCAGCCGTTCGCCGGACGCCTGCTATGCGCTGTTGTGCAACGCCGGGGTGACCATCCTCAACCAGACGCCGAGTGCCTTCCGTTCATTGATTGCGGCCCAGGGCCAGAGCGAACTCAAGCACTCCCTGCGCCAGGTGATCTTCGGCGGCGAAGCCCTGGAGCCGGGGATTCTCAAGCCCTGGTACGCACGCCCAGGCAACGCCGGTACGCAACTGGTGAACATGTACGGCATCACCGAAACCACCGTGCATGTGACCTATCGCGCACTGACCGCCGCTGACGCCGAGCGCGTCGGCACGAGCCCGATTGGCAGGCGCATACCGGACCTGCGCCTGTACATCCTCGATGCACAGGGCCAGCCCGTCCCGCACGGCGTGGAAGGTGAGTTGTACGTGGGTGGCGCGGGCGTGGCCCGTGGTTACTTGAACCGGCCGCAATTGAACGCCGAACGCTTCCTTGACGATCCGTTTGCCACCACTGCGGGCGCACGTATGTACCGTACCGGCGACCTGGGTCGTTGGCTGGCGGACGGCAGCATCGACTACCTGGGGCGTAACGACGACCAGGTGAAGATCCGTGGTTTCCGTATCGAGCTGGGTGAGATCGAGGCCCGCTTGGCCGCCTGTGAAGGCGTGCGCGAAGCGGTGGTGATCGCCCGCGAGGATGAGCCGGGAGACCAGCGCCTGGTGGCCTATGTGATCGCCACCGACGGCGCTGAACCATCGGCCGCCGAGTTGCGCACGCAGCTGCGCGTGTCCCTGGCCGAGTACATGGTGCCCAGCGCCTTTGTGATGTTGACGAGTTTACCGCTGACCACCAACGGCAAGCTGGACCGCAAGGCTTTGCCGGCGCCGGATACCGAAGCCTTTGCGCGACGCGAGTACGCGCCGCCGCAAGGTGAGCTGGAAACCACCCTGGCGCGCCTCTGGAGCGAACTCTTGGGCGTCGAGCGGGTAGGGCGGCATGATCAGTTCTTTGAGCTGGGCGGCCACTCGCTGTTGGCGGTCAAGCTGATCGAGCGCATGCGCCAGGTCGGCCTGAACGCTGATGTGGGCGTGCTGTTCGGCCAGCCGACCCTGGTCGCGCTGGCCGCTGCCGCCGGCAGCCGACACCAGGTACAGGTGCCGGCCAATGCGATTGCGGCCGATTGCACGCGGATCACTCCGGCCATGTTGCCCCTGACGCGTTTGCCTCAGGAGCAGATCGACCGCGTGGTCGCCGGCATCCCTGGCGGTGTCGCCAACGTACAGGATATCTATGCGCTGGTGCCGTTGCAGGAAGGCATCCTGTTCCACCACCAGGCCAGCACTGAGGGCGACCCCTACCTGTTGCAGGCGGTGTTGCGCATGTCCGGTCGCGAGCAGGTGCAGAGCTTTGTCGAGGCCCTGCAACAGGTCATCGATCGCCACGATATCCTGCGCACCTCGGTGGCCTGGCAAGGTCTCGACGAGCCGGTGCAAGTGGTCTGGCGCGAGGCACGCCTGCCCGTGCAGGAAGTACAGTTCGATCCGGCAGAGGGAGCGGTGGCCACGCAACTGTCCGAGCGCTTTGACCCACGTCACACGCGCATGGACCTGACCCGCGCGCCGATGATGGCCCTGCATATCGCCCAAGACCTGCCGGGTAGCGGCTGGGTTGCGGTCCTGCAATTCCATCACCTGATCGATGACGCGACCTCGCTGGCGCTGCTGGGCCAGGAAATCGAGGCCGTGATGCAAGGTCGCGGTGATCGGTTGGCGCCGTCGGTGCCGTATCGCAACTATGTGGCGCAGACCCGCCTGGGCACCAGCCAGGCCGCCCACGAGGCGTTTTTCCGCGAGATGCTGGGCGACGTCGACGAGCCGAGCTTGCCGTTCGGCTTGCAGGATGTGCAGGGCGATGGCCAAGGGGTGACCCAAGCCAGCGTGCCGGTGGCCAAGCTGCTCGGGCAGCGCCTGCGCACCCAGGCCCGGCGCCTGGGCGTGAGCAATGCCAGCCTGTACCACTTGGCCTGGGGCCAGGTAGTCGGGCATCTGGCCGCACGCCGCGACGTGGTGTTCGGCACCGTGTTGATGGGCCGCCTGAGCAGCGGCGAAGACGCCGACCGTGCCTTCGGTATGTTCATCAATACCTTGCCATTGCGCGTTGAAGCGGGCGACCAGGGTGTCGAACGTGCGCTGAAAACCACCCATGCGCGCCTGGCCGCCTTGCTCGGCCATGAACATGCGCCGCTGTCCCTGGCACAACGGTGCAGTGGCGTGGCGGCACCGACACCGCTGTTCAGCGCCTTGCTCAACTACCGGCATGCCGCCGTCGGCGCACAATCGGCGGAAGATGCCGGCAAGGCCCTGGTCTGGGGCGGGGTGGAAATGCTCGGCGGCGAAGAACGCACCAACTTCCCGCTGATGTTGTCGGTGGACGACCTCGGTGATGCCTTCGGCTTGAGCGTGCAAGCCGTGGCCGGCGTCGACCCGCAGCGCATCTGCGGCTACATGCACCGCGTACTCGAAGCCATCGCCGACGCCCTGGAGCACCAGCCGGATCAAGCGTTGCATAGCCTCGCGATCCTGCCTGACGCTGAACGTCAGGTACTGCTGGCCGACTTCAACGCCGTCGATATCCAATACCCGGTCACGGCAACCGTGCACGCGCTGTTCGAAGCACAGGCGCAGCGCCAGCCGGAGGCAATCGCCGTGACCTATGCCGGCGAGTCGCTCAGCTATGGCGATTTGAACGCCCTGGCCAACCGGCTTGCCCACCGCCTGATCGCCGACGGCATCGGCGCCAACGACCGCGTGGCGATCTGCGCCGAGCGCAGCCTGGAAATGGTCGCCGGCCTGCTGGCGATTCTCAAGGCCGGCGCGGGTTATGTGCCGTTGGACCCGGCGTACCCGGACGAACGCCTGGGGTACATGCTGCAAGACAGCGCACCCAGGGCCTTGCTGACCCAGCAGCGCCTGGCGCAACGTTTCAACCCGTGCAGCGTGCCGACCTTGTTGCTGGATGCGGTTGACGGCCTCGCTGCGCAGCCCGCGCACAATCCGCAAGTAGCGGGCCTGAATGCCGACGCCCTGGCCTACGTGATCTACACCTCCGGCTCCACCGGCCAGCCCAAGGGCGTGGCCATGCCTCACGGGCCGTTGGTCAACTTGATGCAGTGGCAGATTGCGCAAACCCTGGCCGATGGCCGTCCGGCCCAGCGCACCCTGCAGTTTGCCGCATTGGGCTTTGACGTGGCCTTCCAGGAGGTCTTCAGCACCCTGTGCGCCGGCGGTGAGTTGTCGTTGATCCCGGGTGACTTGCGCCTGGATTTCCGCGCACTGTTCCGACATCTCTGCGAGCAGCGCGTGCAACGCCTGTACCTGCCGTGCATTGCCCTGCAGGCGTTGGCCGAAGCCGTGGCCGAGACGCCTGAGCTGGGGCGCTTGCCCTGTGCGCTGCAGGATGTGATCACCGCCGGTGAACAACTGCGTATCAGCGAACCGATGCGCGAGCTGTTCCAGCGCCTGCCTGGCTGTCGCTTGCACAACCACTACGGGCCGACCGAATCCCATGTCACCACGGCCCTGACCCTTGAGGGGGATGCGCGGTCCTGGCCGGTGCTGCCATCAATTGGCGTGCCCGTGGCCAACACGCGGATCTACCTGCTCGACGAACACCTGCAACCGGTGCCGTTGGGAGTTGCCGGTGAAATCTATATTGGCGGCGCCTGCGTGGCCCGTGGTTATTTGCACCGCGATGACCTGACCGCCGAACGCTTCCTGGCCGACCCCTTCATGCCCCACGGCCGCCTGTATAAAACCGGTGACTTGGGGCGCTACCAGGCCGACGGTCAAATCGATTATCTGGGACGTAACGACGGTCAGATCAAGATCCGCGGTTTCCGTGTGGAACTGGGCGAGATCGAAGCGCGCCTGGCCCAGCATCCGGGCATCCGCGATGCGGCGGTGCTGGTGCGCGAAGACAGCCCCGGCGACAAGCGCCTGGTGGCCTATTTCACGGCCAACGCCGAGGCGCAGCCTGCGGGTGTCGACGTACTGCGCGAGCATCTGCAGGCGCTGCTGCCCGACTACATGATTCCTGCGGCCTATGTGCATCTGGACGCGCTGCCGCTGTCGCCCAACGGCAAACTCGACCGCCGCGCCTTGCCGGTACCGGATGTCGAGGCGTTTGCCAGCCGTGATTATGAAGCCCCGCATACCGCCATCGAGACCACCCTGGCGGAACTGTGGAGCCAACTGCTGGGTGTGGCCCGCGTGGGGCGCCAAGACAACTTTTTCGAACTGGGTGGCCACTCGCTGCTGGCGGTCAAGCTCATCGAACGCATGCGCCAACAGGGCCTGAGCGCCGACGTGCGCGTGCTGTTCGGCCAGCCGACACTGGCGGCCCTCGCGGCAGCGGTGGGGGGCGGCAGTGAAATCCAGGTGCCGGCCAACGGTATCCCTGCGGATTGCGCACACATCCGCGCCGACATGCTGAGCCTGATCGACCTCGGGCAGGACACCCTCGACCGTATCGTCGCGCGGGTGCCGGGCGGGGCGCGCAATGTGCAGGACATCTACCCGCTGGCACCGTTGCAGCAGGGCATTTTGTACCACCACATCACCAGCGAGCAGGGCGACCCCTACCTGTTGCAGGCGACCTTCAGCCTGGACAGTCGCGCGCAGCTCGAGACCTTCATCCAGGCGCTGCAGGCCGTGATTGACCGGCATGACATGACGCGTACCGCGATCTACTGGGAGGACCTGCAACAGCCGGTGCAAGTGGTGCTGCGCCACGCCGAGCTACCCCTCGAAGAATTGCATTTCGATCCGGCCCGGGGCGCCATGCTGGAGCAATTGCACGCGCACTTCGACCCGCACCGGGTGCGGCTGGAGTTGAGCCAGGCGCCGCTGCTGCACCTGGCCTACGTGCACGATGAGGCCAACCAGCGCTGGCTGGCGATGTTGCTGTTCCACCACATTGCCATGGACCACACGGCGTTGGATGTGATCAGCGAGGAGGTCCTTGCCTACCGCAGTGGCGGTTTTGCGCAGTTGGACGCGGCAATGCCGTACCGCAATTACGTGGCGCAGGCGCTGTTGGGCGTCAGTCAGGCCGACCACGAACAGTTCTTCCGCGAAATGCTTGGCGACATCGACGAGCCGACGCTGCCGTTCGGCCTACAGGAAGTGCAGGGTGACGGGCTCGCGGCTGAAGAAGCCAAGATCCAGCTCGAAGCTCGGCTGTGCCGGCGCCTGCGGGCGCAGGCGCGCCACTTGGGTGTCAGCGCGGCCAGCCTGCACCACCTGGCCTGGGCGCGGGTGCTGGCCAGCGTCAGCGGGCGGGATGACGTGGTGTTCGGCACCGTGTTGCTGGGGCGCATGCAAAGTGGCGACGGCGCCGACCGGGCGCTGGGCATGTTCATCAATACCTTGCCGCTGCGGGTCAGCGTCGATGAGCAAGGCGTGCGCGCCGCGGTGCGCGCTGTACACGCCCGGCTCTCGGCACTCTTGGGGCATGAACATGCACCGTTGGTGGTGGCGCAGCGCTGCAGCGCCGTGCCGGCTTCGTCGCCGCTGTTCAGTTCAATTCTCAACTACCGACACAGCCCGTTGCTGGAGCGCGAAGGGCCGCAGTATTGGTCCGGCGCGCAGGTGCTGGAAGTTCGTGAACGCACCAACTACCCGTGCATGCTGTCGGTGGATGACCAAGGCGAAGGCTTCCTGCTCGGCGTACAGACCAGCGGCGTGGATGCCCAGCGCGTAGCAGCCTACATGCAGACTGCTTTGCAGCAATTGGTGGAGGCGCTGGAGACGGCGCCGCACACTGCCGTGCGGCACCTCTCGGTGATCCCGGCAACCGAGCGTGAGACCCTGCTGGAGCGCTTCAACGACACCGCCCGGGACCACGCGGTACAACAGACGATTCACGGCTTGTTCGAAGCCCAGGTGCAACGCACGCCGGACGCGATTGCGCTGCAGGCGGACGGCCGGCGCCTGAGCTATCGCGAGCTGAACCAACATGCCAACCGTCTCGCCCATCATCTGCTCGAACAGGGCGTAGAACTGGAGTCGCGGGTCGGCATCTGTGTTGAGCGCAGCGTCGAGATGGTCATCGGGCTGCTGGCGATCCTCAAGGCCGGCGGCGGGTACGTGCCGCTGGACCCGGCGTATCCGCTGGACCGCCTGGCCTACATGCTGGAAGACAGCGCGCCGTCGGTGGTCCTGGTACAAGGCTCTACCCGCGCCTTGCTCGGTGACGTCGGCGTGCCGGTGGTCGACCTGGAGCACGTCACTTGGCAGCACCAACCGGCAAACGACCCGCTGATTGCCCAATTGTCCCCGCAGCATCAGGCCTACGTGATCTACACCTCAGGTTCCACAGGCAAGCCCAAGGGCGTGATCAACGAACACAGCCCGGTGGTCAACCGCCTGCTGTGCATGCAGGACACCTATCGCCTGGACGGCTCGGATGCGCTCCTGCAGAAAACCCCGTTCAGCTTCGACGTGTCGGTGTGGGAGTTCTTCTGGCCGCTGTTCACCGGTGCGCGCCTGGTCATGGCTCGCCCCGGTGGGCACAAAGACCCGGCCTACCTGTGTGAGGTGATCCAGGCCGAACGGATCACCACGGTGCATTTTGTGCCCTCGATGCTCGATGTGTTCCTGGCCCATGGCGATGTCAGCCAGGCGGCCGGGCTGGTACGGGTGATGTGCAGCGGCGAGGCCTTGCCGGGCAGCCTGGTGCGCCGTTTCAAGGCGCAACTGCCGGGCAGCGCCTTGTTCAACCACTATGGCCCCACCGAAGCGGCGGTAGAGGTCACGGCGTGGGATTGCAACGGCGCCGTTACCCCGGACAACACCCCGATCGGCAAGCCGATTGGCAACGTGCGTATGTACGTGCTCGACGCGCACTTGCAGCCGGTGCCGCTCGGTGTCAGTGGCGAGCTGTTCATCGGTGGTGTGCAGGTTGCCCGAGGCTACCTGAACCGTCCCGAGTTGAACGCCGAGCGTTTCCTCAAGGACCCTTACAGTGCTGGGCGAATCTACCGTACCGGTGACGTTGCTCGGTATTTGCCCGATGGCAACATCGAGTACCTGGGCCGCAACGATGACCAGGTGAAAATCCGTGGCGTACGCATCGAACTGGGGGAAATCCAGGCACGCCTCGGCGAGTTCCCGCATCTCCAGGAAGCCACGGTGCTGGCCCGTGAGGACGTGCCGGGCGACAAACGCCTGGTGGCCTATTACACCGGCGTGCCGGCCGCCACCGAGGCGCTGCGTGCGCATCTGTTGGAGCAATTGCCCGACTACATGGTGCCGCAACTCTTCGTGCACCTTGACGCGCTGCCGCTGAGCCCCAACGGCAAGCTTGATCGCAAGGCCCTGCCGGCGCCAGACGTGGGAGCGCTGCGCACCCATGCCTACGAAGCCCCTCAGGGCGAAATTGAAACCGCCATGGCGCGGCTCTGGACGGAGTTGTTGAAGGTCGAGCGCGTGGGTCGCCACGACAACTTCCTGGAGCTGGGTGGGCATTCGTTACTGGCGGTCAGCTTGATCGGGCGCTTACGCCAGGAAGGCATCGAGGCCAACGTCAAGGCGCTGTTCGAACACTCCACGCTGTGGGAGTACGCGGCAATTACGGAAAGAATGGAGATGGTCCTGTGAGTGTTATCGAACTGTTGGCGACACTGAAGCAAAAGGATGTGCAGCTGTCCGTCAAGGGCGATCAACTCGTGTTGCAGGGCAACAAGCTGGCCTTGAGCGAGCCGGGCGTGCTGGCATCGCTGCGCGAGCATAAAGCCGCGCTGATCGCCTTGATCAAGGCCGGCGATTACTCGGCGCAGCGCGCTGGGCAACTCGAGGTTCCGGCCAATGCCATCCGCCCCGACTGCACCCGGATCACCCCGGCGCTGCTGCCGCTAGTCAACCTGAGCCAGCCGGCGATTGACCGTATCGTCGCCACGGTGCCCGGCGGCACCGCAAATGTGCAGGACATTTACCCGCTGGCGGCGCTTCAGCAGGGGATTTTCTACCACCACGTCACGGCGCGCCAAGGCGACCTCTACCTGATGCGCTCACAGTTCGCGATCACCACGCGGCCGCGCCTGGAGGCTTTTGCCCAGGCCCTGCAGCAGGTGGTCAACCGTCACGACATCCTGCGCACCAGCATTGTCTGGGAGGGGCTGGATGAGCCGGTGCAAGTGGTCTGGCGCGAGTCGCAACTGATGATCGACGAGGTGCTGCTCGACCCGGCTGAAGGGCCGATCACCGAGCAGTTGTACCGACGCTTCGACACCCGCTCGATGCATATGCCTCTGGGCCAGGCGCCGCTGTTGCGTGTGGTGTTCGCCGAAGACCCGGCCAACCAGCGGTGGGTGGCGATGTTGCTGTTCCATCACATCGCCATTGACCATGTGGCCATGCAGGTGGTGTATCAGGAGATCCATGCCTGTCTGTACGGCAATGCCGAACAGCTCGGCGCGGCGGTGCCATACCGCAACTATGTGGCCCAGGCACGCCTGGGCACGACCGAGCAGGAGCATGAAGGGTTCTTTCGCGACATGCTTGGCGATCTGGATGAGCCGACCCTGCCTTTCGGTCATCAGGATGTGCAGGGCGACGAGCAGGTCGGCGAACAGGTGCATCGACTCGACGCCGAGTTGAGTCGACGCCTGCGCACCCATGCCCGGCAGCAGGTGGTGAGCGTCGCCAGCCTGCATCATTTGGCCTGGGCCCAGGTGCTGGGGCGTATTTCCGGGCGTGACGATGTCGTGTTCGGCACCGTGCTGATGGGGCGCATGGGCGGTGCCGAGGGCAGTGAGCGCGGGCTGGGGCTGTTTATCAATACCTTGCCGCTGCGTCTGGATGTGGGCGCACTGGACGTACAGGCCGCGGCCAAGGCCGCCCATGTGCGCCTGACGCGCCTGTTGGGGCATGAGCACGCGCCGCTGGCGCTGGCTCAGCGTTGCAGCGGCGTGGCCGCTCCTACGCCGTTGTTCAGTGCCTTGATCAACTATCGCCAGAGCCACGCGTCGGCATCGAGCGGGCCGCAATGGGACGGTATCGAGCTGCTGGGCGGCGAGGGGCGCAGCAACTATCCGCTGGTGCTGTCGGTGGATGATGTCGGTGAAGATTTCAACCTGACACTGCAAGGCGTCGCCAGCATGCCGTTGGCGCGCATCCTCGGTTATCTGCTCACCGCGCTGCACAGCCTGGTCGAGGCGCTGGAGCAGGGCCACGCCACGCCGATGCAGGCTTTGCCGATCGTGCCCGCCGAAGAGCGGCGCCTTCAGTTGGTCGGTTTTAATCACACGGCCAGGGATTACCCGCGTGGGCAGACCCTTCACGCCAGGTTCGAGGCGCGTGTACGGGCGTTGCCCCAGGCGGTGGCCGTGCGCCAGGGCGCGCAGCAACTGAGCTATCAACAGCTCAACGAGCAGGCCAACCAACTGGCCCGCCATTTGATCGAACGGGGCGTGGGCCCTGACGATCGCGTCGCGATCTGCGCTCGACGCAGCGTCGAAACCCTGGTGGGCCTGGTGGCGATCCTCAAGGCTGGCGCGGCCTACGTGCCGGTCGACCCGGCGCACCCCCAGGAGCGTATTGCCTACCTGTTGCAAGACAGCGCACCCGTGGCCGTTCTGGTGCAGGCGGCGACCGCCGGCCTGGTCACCGGGCTGCCGGTTGCGGTCATCGATCTGAGTTCGGCTGCCTGGCACACCACGCCGGCCGACAACCCGCACGTGGCCGGCCTGACCCCGACGCACCTGGCCTATGTGATCTACACCTCCGGTTCCACCGGCCAGCCCAAAGGGGTGATGGTCGAACACCAGACCCTGGAGAACCTGGTGAACTGGCATTGCGATGCCTTCGACCTGCACGCTGGCAGCCAGACGTCCAGCGTTGCCGGTTTCGGTTTTGATGCCATGGCCTGGGAAGTCTGGCCGGCCTTGTGCGCGGGGGCGACCCTGCACCTGCCGCCTGCGCAGCAAGCCCATGAAGACATCGACGCACTGCTGCAATGGTGGGTCGCCCAGCCGCTGGATGTGAGCTTCCTGCCGACGCCGGTGGCCGAGTACGCCTTCAGCCAGCACCTGGAACACCCGACGCTCAAGACCTTGCTGATTGGCGGTGACCGTCTGCGTCAGTTCCACACGCCTCGGCGCTTCAAGCTGGTCAACAACTACGGCCCGACTGAAGCTACGGTCGTCGCCACCTCCGGCTTGATCGAAGCGGGCAAGCCCCTGCACATCGGCAAACCGGTGGCCAACGCGCAGGTGTACGTACTCGATGCGCAACGGCAACTGTTGCCGCAAGGAGTGGCCGGCGAGCTGTATGTGGCCGGTGCCGGGGTAGCGCGGGGTTACCTGAACCGCCCTGAGATGAGCGCCGAACGCTTCCTTCAGGACCCGTTCAGCCGCGACCCGCAAGCGCGCATGTACCGCACGGGAGACCTGGTGCGCTGGCGTGAGGACGGCACACTGGAGTACCTGGGGCGTAACGATGACCAGGTGAAAATCCGTGGCGTACGCATCGAACTGGGCGAAATCGACAGTTGCCTGGCCGCCCATCCCCAGGTCCGTGAAGCGGTGGTGTTGGTCCGTGACGGGCGGCTGGTCGCCTATTTCACCGCCGACGATGCGCTGGACGCCGAGAGCCTGCGTGGCTTTGTCCAGGTGCAGTTGCCGGAATACATGGTACCGGTGGCCTACGTGCAGCTCGATAGCCTGCCGCTGACCGCCAACGGCAAGCTCGACCGCAAGGCCCTGCCGGAGCCCGGGCTGGAAGCATTGCTCAGCCGAGGCTATGAAGCCCCGGAGGGCGAGGTGGAAACCACCCTCGCGCAGCTCTGGGCCGATGTGCTCAAGGTCGAGCGGGTGGGGCGGCATGACCACTTCTTCGAGCTGGGCGGGCATTCGTTGCTGGCCGTCAACCTGGTGGAACGCATGCGTCAGGCGGGCCTGAGCGCCGATGTGCGCGTGCTGTTCAGCCAGCCGACCCTGGCGGCCCTGGCGGCGGCGGTGGGCGCCGGCCACGAAGTGGCGGTACCGGCCAATCGCATCGAGGCCGGCTGCACCCGGATCACCCCGGACCTGCTTCCCCTGGCCACACTGGATCAGGCGAGCATCGACCGGATCGTCGCCGCGGTGCCCGGTGGTGCGGCCAATGTGCAAGACATCTATCCCTTGGCGCCGTTGCAGGAGGGCATTCTCTACCTGCATTTGTCGGCCGAGCACCGTGACCCGTACGTCCTCACGTCGCAATTCGAATTGGCGGATAGCGCGCGGTTTCAGGCGTTTTGCCAAGCCCTGCAACAGGTGGTCGAACGCCACGACATCCTGCGCACCGCCGTGCTCTGGGAAGGGTTGGAGCAGCCGATGCAAGTGGTGTTGCGCCATGCGCCATTGCCGGTGGAGCCGTTCACGCCGGCCCCTGGCGCAACGCCAGTCGCCGAGCAACTGCGTGCCGAAGTACGGGCGCGCTACGCCCGTCTCGACCTGAACCAGGCACCGCTGATGCGCCTGGTCTACGCCCATGATGCGGCACGCGGGACAATCGTCGCGTTCTTTGTCTTCCATCACTTGGTGCTCGATCACACCGCTGTCGAGGTGGTGCAGCATGAAATGCAGGCGTATCTGCTGGATCACGCCGACCGCCTGGGAGCGACGGTGCCCTATCGCAACTACGTCGCCCAGGCGCGTCTGGGCGTCAGTGAGCAGCAGCATGAAGCGTTCTTTCGCGAAATGTTGGCGGACATCGAGGAACCGACCCTGCCGTTTGGCCTGCAGAGCGTCGAGGATGACGGGGCGGACATCGACGAAGCCGAACTGACCCTCGACGCGTGCCTGAGCCGCCGGCTGCGTGTACATGCCCGGCAACTGGGCGTCAGCCCGGCGAGCGTGTTTCACCTGGCCTGGGCGCGGGTGCTGAGTGTTATCGCGCAGACCGACCGCGTGGTGTTCGGCACGGTGATGATGGGCCGCATGCAGGGCGGAGACGGCGCCGACCGGGCGCTGGGCATGTTTATCAACACCTTGCCGCTGCGCGTCGATATCGATGACCAGCCGGTGCAGGCGGCGGTCAAGGCCACCCATGCCCGCCTGAGCGGCTTGCTCGGCCATGAGCACGCCGCACTGGCGCTGGCGCAACGTTGCAGCGCGGTGCCGGCGAGCGTGCCGTTGTTCAGTGCCTTGCTCAACTACCGGCACAGTGCGCTGCCGTCGGCGGCCGAGCAGGCCGAGTACCAGCATGCCTGGCGCGGCATTGCGGTGATGGATGTGCATGAGCGCACCAACTACCCGCTGAGCGTGAGTGTCAACGACCTGGGCGAGCAGTTCAGCCTGAGCATATTGGCGGTTGCCACGCTGGACGCGGAAAAAATCGGTGTTTACTTCAATACCGTCATCGAACAGTTGATCGATGCGCTGGACCATACGCCATCGGCGCCCCTCAACGGTGTGTCGATACTGCCGCCGGCTGAGCGTCATCAGGTGCTGCAGGCGTTCAATGGCACCGCCAGGGATTACCCGCACACCTGCACCTTGCACGCGCTGTTCGAAGCCCATGCGGTGGCGGCTCCCCAGGCGGTGGCGGCGGTGCATGGCGAGCAACAGCTCAGCTATACCGAACTGAACGGACGGGCCAACCGCCTGGCGCATCACCTGATCGGTCTGGGTGTGGCGCCGGGTGCCAGCGTGGCGATCCTGCTGGAACGCTCCGTGGACCTGCTGGTCAGCCAGCTGGCAATCAGCAAGTGTGCGGCGGTGTATGTGCCGCTGGATGTCAACGCGCCGTTGGACCGTCAAGGCTTCATGATTGAGGACAGCGGTGCGGCGCTGGTGTTGACGGCGGCCTCGATCAAGGGGCCGGAAAGCGTTCGTCGCTTGGACCTGGACACTCTGGATCTGAGTCACGAGCCGGATCACAACCCGGCGTTGGAGCAATCGGCCGAGACGGCGGCGTACATCATGTACACCTCCGGCTCCACCGGTACGCCGAAGGGCGTGCTGGTGCCGCACCGGGCGATCACGCGTCTGGTGATCAATAACGGCTATGCCGATTTCAATCAGCAGGACCGCGTGGCGTTTGCTTCGAACCCGGCGTTTGACGCCAGTACTCTGGACGTGTGGGCGCCGTTGCTCAATGGCGGGGCAGTGGTGGTGGTCGATCAGGACACGCTGCTGTCCCAAGCTGATTTTGCTGCGCTGTTGCAAGAGCAAGCGGTAAGCGTGTTGTGGATGACCGCCGGCTTGTTCCACCAGTACGCCGAAGGGTTGTTGCCGGTTTTCCCGCAGTTGCGTTACCTGATCGTCGGCGGTGATGTACTCGATCCGAGCGTGATTGCCCGGGTCCTCAAGGACGGCGCCCCCCAGCATCTGCTCAACGGCTACGGCCCGACCGAAGCCACGACGTTCTCGACTACCTATGAGATCACTCGTGCAGACGAGGGCAGCATTCCGATTGGCCGTCCGGTGGGCAACAGCCGTGCCTACGTGCTCGACGCTCGCCAACAACCGGTGCCGGTCGGTGTCACCGGCGAGTTGTACATCGGTGGCCAGGGGGTTGCCCTGGGCTACCTGAACCGGGCTGACCTGACGGCGGAGAAATTCCTCGCCGACCCGTTCAGCGACGGGGCGCTGATGTACCGCACCGGCGACTTGGTGGCCTGGCGTGCCGACGGCACCTTGCAGTATCAGGGGCGTAACGACCAGCAGGTGAAGATCCGCGGTTTCCGTATCGAACTGGGCGAGATCGAAACGCGCCTGAGTGAACACCCCCAGGTCAAGGACGCGGTGGTACTCGCGCGTGAGGACGAACCGGGGAAAAAGCGCCTGGTGGCGTATTTCACCGAGCGTGAAAACGTCGATATCCAAGCCTTGCGTGAGCATCTGCACGCGCAGTTGCCGGACTACATGGTGCCGGCCGCCTACGTGCGCCTGGACCATCTGCCGCTGACCAACAACGGCAAGGTCGACCGCAAGGCCCTGCCTGCACCGGACCAGGAAGCCCTGCTGAGCCGTGGCTACGAAGCGCCACAAGGAGAAGTGGAAACCGCACTGGCGCAGATCTGGGCCGACCTGCTCAAGGTCGAGCAAGTCGGGCGTCACGATAACTTCTTTGAACTGGGCGGCCACTCGCTGATGGCGGTCAACCTGATCGAACGCATGCGCCGCGCCGACCTCAGCGCCGACGTGCGCGTGCTGTTCAGCCAGCCGACTTTGGCAGCGCTGGCCGCTGCGGTGGGCAGTGGGCGTGAGGTAGCCGTACCGGCCAACCTGATCACGCCCGATTGCGTGCGTATCACCCCGGACCTGCTGCCCCTGGCGAACCTGGACCAGGTGGCGATCGACCGCATCGTCGCCAGTGTGCCGGGCGGCGTGGCCAACGTGCAGGATATCTACGCCCTGGCACCGTTGCAGGAAGGCATCCTGTACCACCACATCACGGCGGAGCAGGGCGACCCGTACCTGTTGCAGTCGCAAATGGCGTTCGACAGCGTGGAGCGTCTGCAGCGCTTTGCCCACGCCTTGCAAGGCGTGATTGACCGTCACGACATCCTGCGCACCGGGATTGTCTGGGAGGGCCTGAGCACCCCCGCGCAAGTGGTGTGGCGCAAGGCCGATCTGGCGGTGCAGGAACTGGTGCTCGACCCGGCCGAGGGCGACATCCTGAGCCAGCTGCATGCACGCTTTGATGCCCGGCATTACCGCCTGGATGTCAGCCAGGCGCCGTTGATGCGCCTGGCCTATGCCCGTGATGAACTCAACGAACGGATAGTGGCGGTGCTGTTGTTCCACCACACGGCATTGGACCACACCGCGCTGGAGGTGGTCAGTTGGGAAATGGCGGCCAGCCTGTTGGGTTCCACCGAACCGCTGGCCGCGCCGGTGCCGTACCGCAACTACGTGGCCCAGACACGTTTGGGCGGCGTTGAACAGGAACATGAAAGCTTCTTCCGCGAGATGCTCGGTGACGTTGACGAACCGACCTTGCCCTTCGGCATGCAGGACGTGCAGGGCGACGGCAACACCGTGGCCGAGGTCACGCAGGTGCTGCCGGCAGATGTCAGCCAGCGCCTGCGTGCGGCGGCGCGTACCCTGGGAGTCAGTGTCGCCAGCCTGTTCCACCTGGCCTACGCCCAGGTGCTGGGTGCGGTTTCGGGCAAGCAGGATGTGGTGTTCGGCACGGTACTGGTTGGGCGTATGCAGGGCGGCCAAGGCGCCGACCGCGCATTGGGCATGTTCATCAACACCTTGCCGCTGCGCGTCGACCTCGGTCAGCACAGCGCACAAGACGGCGTGCGTGCAACCCATGCACGGCTGTCGGCGCTGCTGGGGCACGAGCATGCCTCGCTGTCCCTGGCCCAGCGTTGCAGTGGCGTGGCCGCGCCGGCACCGTTGTTCAGCGCGATGCTCAACTATCGCCACAGTGCCAGCGATGGGGTGATGCACCAGACCCGTGACGCCTGGGTCGGCATCGAAACCCTGGCCAGCGAGGAGCGCACCAACTACCCGTTGGCGTTGAACGTCGATGACCAAGGCGACAGTTTCCGCTTGAACGTACAGGCCATCGCGGTGGATGCCCAACGTGTGCTGGATTATGTGCAGACCGCCTTGCAGAACCTGGTGCAAGCGTTAGAGACCGCACCGCATACGGCCTTGCAGCAATTGTCGGTGCTGCCGGCCGAGGAGCGCGAAACGCTGCTGGTGGCGTTCAACGACACGGCCCGCGACTACCCGTTGCAACAAACCCTGCACGGCCTCTTCGAAGCCCAGGTGCAACGCACGCCAGATGCCATTGCACTGCTGTCTGACACCCGGCAGCTGAGCTATCGCACGCTGAATGAGCGCGCCAACCGTCTGGCCCATCACCTGCGTGAGCTGGGTGTACAGCCGGATTCGCGCGTGGCGATCTGCGTCGAGCGCAGCCTCGAAATGGTCATCGGCCTGCTGGCGATCCTCAAGGCCGGTGGCGGTTATGTGCCGCTGGACCCGGCTTATCCGCAGGAGCGCCTGACCTACATGCTCGACGACAGCGCGCCGGCTGTGGTGCTGGTGCAAGAGGCGACTCGTGGTCTGCTCGGTGAAATCAGCGTACCGGTGGTGGACCTGGAGCAGGAGACCTGGCAACAGGCGTCGGCGAGCAACCCGCTGATTGCCGGGTTGACCCCGCAACACCAGGCTTACGTGATCTATACCTCGGGCTCCACCGGCAAACCCAAGGGGGTGATCAACGAGCACAGCGCGGTGGTCAACCGCCTGTTGTGGATGCAGGAAGAGTACGGCCTCGACGCCAGCGACACGGTGCTGCAGAAAACCCCGTTCAGCTTCGATGTGTCGGTGTGGGAATTCTTCTGGCCATTGTTCACCGGCGCTCGCCTGGTCATGGCCCGCCCGGGTGGGCATAAGGACCCGCAGTACCTATGCGAAATCATCCAGGCCGAGCGCGTCACCACGCTGCACTTCGTGCCCTCGATGCTCGATGTGTTCCTCGCCCATGGCGATGTCAGCCCGGCGGCCGGGCTGGTGCGGGTGATGTGCAGCGGTGAGGCACTGCCTGGCAGTGTGGTGCGTCGCTTCAAGCAGCAACTGCCGGCCAGCTCGCTCTTCAACCTCTATGGGCCGACCGAAGCGGCGGTGGACGTCACCGCGTGGGATTGCGCAGGGCCGGTCACCCCGGATAACACGCCAATCGGCAAACCGATCGCCAATACCCGCATGTACCTGCTGGACGAACATCTGCAACCGGTGCCGCTGGGTGTCAGTGGCGAGCTGTTCATCGGTGGCGTGCAGGTTGCCCGTGGCTACCTGAACCGCCAGGAGCTGACGGCCGAACGCTTCCTCGACGACCCGTTCAACGCCGGACGCATGTACCGCACCGGTGACGTTGGACGCTTCCTGCCCGATGGCAACATCGAGTACCTGGGGCGTAACGATGATCAGGTGAAGATCCGTGGCCTGCGTATCGAACTGGGGGAAATCCAGGCGCGCCTCGGCGAGTTCCCGAATATCCAGGAAGCCACGGTGCTGGCCCGTGAGGACGTGCCGGGCGACAAGCGCCTGGTGGCCTATTACACCGGCGCGCCGGCCGAGACCGAGGCGTTGCGTACGCATTTGCTGGCGCAATTGCCGGACTACATGGTGCCGCAACTGTTCGTGCATCTGGATGCATTGCCGCTGAGCCCCAACGGCAAGTTGGACCGCAAGGCCCTGCCGGCGCCGGACCTGGCGACGCTGCGGGTGCGTGCCTATGAAGCGCCGGTGAGCGACACGGAAATGGCCCTGGCCCGGCTCTGGGGCGAATTGTTGAACGTTGAGCAAGTCGGTCGGCATGACCACTTTTTTGAATTGGGCGGCCATTCGTTATTGGCCGTCAGCCTCATTGGGCGACTGCGCCAGGAAGGCATCGATGCGAACGTCAAGGCGCTGTTCGAGCAACCCACGCTCTGGGAATACGCCGAAATTACAGAAAGAATGGAGATGGTCCTGTGAGTGTTCTCGAACTGTTGGCGACATTAAAAGAAAAAGACGTTCAACTTGCAGTCAAGGGTGAGCAACTCGTGGTGCAGGGCAACAAGCAAGCGCTGAAGGAACCCAGCGTGCTGGCTGCGCTGCGTGAACACAAGGCCGCGTTGATCGCCTTGATCAACGCCGGCGAGTACCGCGCAGAGCGTGCCGGGCAAGTCACCATTCCGGCCAATCGCATCCCCGCCGAATGCACGCGCATTACCCCGGACATGCTGACGCTCATGACGCTGGATCAGGCGACTATCGAGCACATCGTCGCGTGCATCCCCGGCGGCGCGCCCAACATCCAGGACATCTACCCGCTGGCACCGCTGCAATCGGGCCTGCTGTTCCATCACCTGTCCGAGCCACAGGGCGATCCTTACGTCTTGCAATGCCTGATCGGCCTGGACAACCGCCAATGCCTGGACGATTTCAACCAGGCCCTGCAGCACGTGGTCGACCGGCACGACAGCTTCCGCACGGCGGTGTTGTGGGAAGGGCTCGACGAACCTGTGCAAGTGGTCTTGCGCCAGGCGCGCCTGCAGGTCGAAGAAGTCGCCCTGGACCCGACCGTCGGCGATATCCGCCAGCAACTGGAGCAGCGTTTTGACAATCAGCATTACCGGCTGGATCTCAGTCAGGCGCCGCTGATCCGTATCGCGTGTGCCGAGGACCCGGCGACGGGGCGCTGGCTCGCCCTGATGATGTTGCATCACATCGTGTCCGACCACGCCGCGTTGGCGGTGGTGCAGCATGAAATCCAGCAATATTTGCTGGGCCAGGCTGCGCAACTGGGCAAACCGGTGCCGTACCGCAACTATGTAGCGCAGGCGCGCCTGGGCGTCAGTGAGCAGCAGCACGAAGCGTTTTTCCACGAGATGCTCGGCGACGTCGACACGCCGACACTGCCGTTGGGTCTGGCGGATGTGCAAGGTGATGGGCATTTGCTGCAAGAGGCCGCGCTGACGATCCCGACGACGTTGAGCCAGCGCCTGCGGGCCCAGGCGCGGCAGCAGGGGGTCAGCACGGCCAGCCTGTGTCATCTGGCGTGGGGCCAGGTGCTGGCGGCCGTTACCGGCAATGAGCGGGTGGTCTTCGGCACGGTATTCCTCGGGCGTATGGACAGCGGCGAAGGCGCCGAGCATGCGCTGGGTATGCTGATCAATACCTTGCCGCTGCGAGTGGACATCGGCGAGCAGGACGCACCGGCCGCGCTCAAGGCGACCCATGCACGGCTGACGGCGTTGCTTGGCCATGAGCACGCGCCGCTGGTGCTGGCCCAACGCTGCAGCGGCGTGGCCGCGCCGCAACCGTTGTTCAGCGCCTTGCTCAACTATCGTCACAAAGCGCATGACCTCGCGTCCGAACAGGCCCAAACGGCCTGGCGCGGCATCGAGTTCTTCCACACTGAAGAGCGCAAGCGCACCAATTACCCGCTGACGCTCAGTGTCGATGAACTGGCGGACGGCTTCTCTTTCACCGTGCAGGCGCTGCCGGTGCTGGGCGCGCAACGTTTCTGCGAACGCATGCACGTTGCCCTGGAACACCTGGTGCAGGCGCTGGAGCAGGGCTCGACGCTCGCGGTCAATCAACTGCCGGTGCTGCCGAGTGCTGAGCGTCGACAGGTGCTTGAAGACTTCAACCAGACCCAGGTCGAGTACCCACGTGGGTTGACGCTCCACCAGCGTATTGAGCAGCACGTGCAGCGCAACCCGCAGGCGATCGCCGCGGTGTATGACGGACAGGCGCTGTCCTATGCCGAGCTGAACCAGCAGGCCAACCACCTGGCTTTTCAACTGATCGAACTGGGCGTGCAGCCTGACGACCGTGTGGCCATCTGCGCGCGGCGCAGCCTGGACACCCTGGTCGGGCTGGTGGCGATCCTCAAGGCCGGTGCGGCGTATGTCCCCGTCGACCCGGCGCACCCGCTGGACCGCATCGGCTACTTGCTCGAAGACAGTGCCCCGGTTGCCGTGCTGGTGCAGCCGGACCTGGCCCAGCGTTTACCGACGTTGCAGGTGCCGGTGCTGGAACTCGACAGCCGCCTGCTGCACGGTGCTGCCTGCGGCAACCCACAGGTCGCCGGCCTGACCCCGGCACACTTGGCCTATGTGATTTATACCTCCGGTTCCACCGGTCTGCCCAAGGGCGTAATGGTCGAACATCAGACCGTGGAAAACCTGGTCAACTGGCATTGCGATGCGTTCGACCTGCACGCCGGCAGCCATACCTCCAGCGTCGCCGGGTTTGGTTTCGATGCGATGGCCTGGGAAGTCTGGCCGGCCCTGTGCGTAGGGGCGACCCTGCATCTGCCGCCGGCGGCGCAGGGCAACGAAGACATCGACGCCTTGCTGGCCTGGTGGCAGGCGCAACCGCTGGATGTCAGCTTCCTGCCGACGCCGGTGGCCGAATACGCCTTCAGCCAGAACCTGCAACACCCGACCCTCAAGACCCTGCTGATCGGCGGCGACCGTCTGCGTCAGTTCAGCCAGGCGCAACGCTTTACCCTGGTCAACAACTATGGCCCGACCGAGGCCACCGTAGTGGCGACTTCCGGCGTGATCACGGCAGGACAGGCGTTGCACATCGGCAAGCCGGTGGCCAATGCCCAGGCGTACGTGCTGGATGCACAACTCAAGCCGGTGCCGCTGGGCGTGACCGGTGAGCTGTACGTGGGGGGTGCCGGGGTGGCGCGGGGTTACTTGAACCGTGCACAAATGACCGCCGAACGCTTCCTCAAGGACCCGTTCAGTGCCGACCCGCAGGCGCGGATGTACCGCACCGGCGACCTGGTGCGTTGGCTGGCGGACGGCACCCTGGAATACCTGGGGCGTAACGACGACCAGGTGAAGATTCGCGGTGTACGTATCGAACTGGGCGAGATCGACAGCTGCCTGGCCACCCATCCTCAGGTCCGTGAAGCGGTGGTGCTGGCCCGTGACGGACGGCTGGTCGCTTATTTCACCGCGCACGACGCGTTGGACGTCGAGAGCCTGCGCGGCTTTGTGCAGGCGCAGTTGCCGGAGTACATGGTGCCGGCCGCCTACGTACGTCTGGAGCATATGCCGCTGACCGCCAACGGCAAGCTGGACCGCAAGGCCCTGCCGGAACCGGACCAGGACGCGCTGCTCAGCCGCAGCTATGTGGCACCGCAGGGCGAGGTGGAACGCAGCCTGGCGCAGATCTGGGCCGAGGTGCTCAAGGTCGAGCGCGTGGGGCGGCATGACCACTTCTTCGAGTTGGGCGGGCATTCTTTGCTCGCGGTGGGTTTGGTCAGTCGCATGCGCCAGGCCGGTTTGAATGCCGATGTACGGGTACTGTTCAGCCAGCCGACCCTGGCGGCATTGGCCGCCGCCGTTGGCCAGGGGCGTGAAGTGACGGTCGAGCCCAACCGTATTCAAGCGGATTGCCAACGCATCACCCCGGACCTGTTGCCGCTGATCACGTTGGACCAGAGCAGCATTGATCGGATTGTCGACAGCGTGCCGGGCGGTGTCGGCAACGTGCAGGATATCTACCCGCTGGCACCGTTGCAGGAAGGCATCCTTTACCATCACCTCAGCGCCGAACAGGGCGACCCGTACTTGCTGCAGGCGCGTTTCAGCTTTGCCGACGCGCAGCGTTTGCAAGCGTTTGTCCAGGCCCTGCAGGCGGTGATCGATCGTCATGACATCCTGCGTACCGCCATCGTGCTGGAGGGTTTGCAAGCGCCGGTGCAAGTGGTCTGGCGCAAGGCCGAGCTTGATGTGCAAGGCGTATCGGTGGACGCCGCCCACGGGGACGTGCTGGCCCAGCTGGAGCAGCGTTTTGGTGCCCGTCACCACCGCGTGGACCTGGCCCGCGCGCCACTGATGCAACTGGTGTATGCCCAAGACCCGCTCAATCAGCGGGTGGCGGCGATTTTGCTGTTCCACCACATTGCCCTGGACCATACCGCGCTGGAGGTCGTCAGCCAGGAAATGCAGGCCTACTTGCTGGACCCGACAGCCGAGCTGCCGGTGCCGGTGCCGTATCGTAATTACGTGGCCCAGGCCCGCCTGGGTGTCAGCGAACAAGAGCATGAGGCGTTCTTTCGCGAGCTGTTGGGCGACATCGAAGAGCCGACGTTGCCCTTCGGCTTGCAGGATGTGCAAGGCGATGCCCAGGCGATCGAAGAGGCCAGCCTGCGTATCGACCCCGAGTTGAACCGGCGCCTGCGTAGCCAGTTGCGCCACCTCGGGGTCAGCGCCGCCAGCGTGTTTCACCTGGCCTGGGCCCAAGTGCTGGCCGGGGTGACCGGTAAGCAAGACGTAGTCTTCGGCACGGTGCTGATGGGGCGCATGCTCGGTGGCGAAGGGGCGGAGCGGGCGCTGGGCATTTTCATCAACACCTTGCCGCTGCGCATCGATGTGGATGGTCGCGACGTTCGCGCCGGTGTGCGCCAGGCGCACTCGCGCCTGAGCGCGCTGTTGGGGCATGAACATGCCGCGCTGGCCCTGGCGCAACGTTGCAGCCAGGTGCTGGCGCCGTTGCCGTTGTTCAGTGCGCTGCTCAACTATCGCCATAGCAGTGTCGGCGACGGGGTGGCGCAGGCCCAGGCCTGGCAAGGGATGGTAGGGCTCGGCGGCGAGGAGCGCACCAACTACCCGCTGACTTTGAACGTTGATGAATGGGGCGACGGTTTCAGTCTCACGGTGTTGACCCTGCCACAAGTCGGTGCGCAACGCCTGTGCGCTTTTGTGCACCAGGCGCTGGAACACTTGGTACACGCGCTGGAGCATGCCCCCACGACTGCGCTGCAGGCACTGGCAATCCTGCCGGCGGCTGAACGCGAGCAAGTGTTGAGTACCTTCAATACCACGGCACGGGAATACCCGGCGGCACACACCGTCCATGAGGTTTTCGAAGCGCTTGCCGCCGTACAACCGACGGCATTGGCGGCCGTGCATGCCGAGCAACGGGCGACCTACGCCGAACTGAATCTGCGGGCCAACCGCCTGGCGCATCACCTGATCGGTCTGGGTGTGGCGCCGGGTGCCAGCGTGGCGATCCTGCTGGAACGCTCCGTGGACCTGCTGGTCAGCCAGCTGGCAATCAGCAAGTGTGCGGCGGTGTATGTGCCGTTGGACGTCAACGCGCCGTTGGACCGTCAAGGCTTCATGATTGCGGACAGCGGGGCGGCTCTGTTGCTGACGGCAGCCTCGATCAAGGTGCCGGAGGGGGCTCGTCGTCTGGACCTGGACACCCTGGATCTGATTCTCGAGCCGGATCACAACCCGGCGCTGGAGCAATCCGCCGAGACTGCGGCGTACATCATGTACACCTCCGGCTCCACCGGTACGCCGAAGGGCGTGCTGGTGCCGCATCGGGCGATCACACGCCTGGTGATCAACAACGGCTATGCCGATTTCAATCAGCAGGATCGGGTGGCGTTTGCTTCGAACCCGGCGTTTGACGCCAGTACCCTCGATGTCTGGGCACCTTTGCTCAATGGCGGGGCAGTGGTGGTGGTCGATCAGGACACATTGTTGTCCCAAACTGATTTCGCGGCGTTGTTGCAGGAACAAGCAGTCAGCGTGTTGTGGATGACCGCCGGCTTGTTCCACCAGTACGCCGAAGGGTTGTTGCCGGTTTTCCCGCAACTGCGTTACCTGATTGTCGGTGGCGATGTACTCGATCCGAGCGTGATTGCCCGGGTCCTCAAGGACGGCGCGCCCCAGCATCTGCTTAACGGCTACGGCCCGACCGAAGCCACGACGTTCTCGACTACCTATGAGATCACTCGTGCAGACGAGGGCAGCATTCCGATTGGCCGTCCGGTGGGCAACAGCCGTGCCTACGTGCTCGACGCTCGCCAACAACCGGTGCCGGTCGGTGTCACCGGCGAGTTGTACATCGGTGGCCAGGGGGTTGCCCTGGGCTACCTGAACCG
>NZ_JBNPJV010000086.1:0-77768 GCF_050312585.1 Pseudomonas sp. R19M | reverse complement strand
AAAGCCGCCCCAAATCCAGTCACCGCGATCTTCCTGAAACACCACGGCGTCCTTGTTGGGGCGGCTGCGCCACCCAGCGCGGGGCAAGCCCGCTCACTACAGAGTCTGGTCGCGGCAGGTTCTCTTAACTGACATTAGGGCAGGCCCCCTCCCACATTTGGACTCGCGTGAGTCCGATTACAAAATCGCTGCGCCAAACCGGCTAACGCGTGGCATCCAGTGATCCAGGATCTCGGCTGAGGCAAGGATGTGATGCGCTCGCCCGATCAGCAGCCGGCGTGGCACAAAGCCGATATACCGGGAGTCATCGCTGTTATCGCGGTTGTCGCCGAGCATGAAATAGCTGTCGGCAGGTACCACCACCGGGCCGAAATTGCGCAACGCCCGCACGGTCGGCATGAACTGGACAGTGCGCTGACGGTTGGCCGCCAGCTCGTTCAGCTTGATCCCCGGCACCGTATGGCCGGCAACGATGGGTTCGCTGATGTCCTGCGCATCACTGTAGGTGGCAGGCACGCCGTTGACCCACAACACCTCATCTTTCATTTCCAGGGTGTCACCGGGTATACCGACGATGCGCTTGATCAGGCGCATGCCATCCTTGGGCGACGAAAACGTGACCACATCGCCACGCTGGGGGTTATCGAGCTTGGCCAGGGAAATATCCGTCAGCGGCACCTTGAGGTCATACGCCACGCGATTGACCAGCACCACATCCCCCTCCAGCAACGTGGGGCGCATGGAGCCTGACGGAATAGGGTTCCAATCGGCCAGGGATGTACGGAAAATGCCGAAGCACAGCCAGAAAATGATTGCGTAACGGTAACGGCCCAACCAACGTCGCATACATCCTCGCAATACAGAAAGGGGCATTGGCACCCGCCAGACACCCAGATGATTTTTGGCTACGCTCGCTTGTTACACATCAGGATTAAATGACCATTAGCACTTGCGCTCAAGGTCAATGACACAAAAGGAAAGCGGCCCCATGGATATCAAATGCTCTGTCTTTATCGCAGCCAGCATCGACGGGTTTATCGCACGACCCGATGGCGATATCGAGTGGCTTCTTCGGCCGGAGTATGAACGTGCTGTCTTGAACGGCATGACGTTTGAAAGCTATATCGCCACCGTTGATGCACTGGTGATGGGCCGCAAAACCCTGGAGAAGGTGGCGTCCTTCGCCGAGTGGCTTTATGAAGGCACGCCGGTCATAGCCCTTTCGCACCATCCGCTGGCGCTGCCTGCCCACCTGGAAGGCAAGGTCGAAGTCATGGCAGCCGACGCGCCTGCGGTGGTGGCCCAGCTAGCCGAACGCGGCATGAAGCATCTGTACATCGATGGAGGCCAGACGATCCAGGCATTTCTGGAAGCGGGCCTGATCGACGAGTTGATCATCACGCGTATCCCGGTTTTGCTGGGGCAAGGCATTCCGCTGTTCAGCCAGGTTGGCCGTGAGCATGAGCTTCATCACGTCAGCACACATGTGTCGGACAATGGGTTTGTGCAGAGTCGGTATGAGGTAAGTGACACGCGTTGAGGTTAAGCACAACACAACGCCACAAAAGGAATAGAGCAACGTTTTCCTTATTACAAACCAGACTAAAAAACTGTTGAATCTGACAGTTCCGAATACTTACTGACTTACCTATTGTTTTTTTCACTGCCTTGCATCCGCATGACAGCTTTCAATAGGGCCATATTATGAATAACTCATCAGTAGCGACATCCACTATCTCGGTCGCAAAGGAAGTCATCGCCGAGATTTTCGTGGAAGGCGAAAAGTTTAAGTTTGAATCCAATATCGCCATTACCAGCGAAACAGGCGTTCGACTTATCGTCAGGGCGTACCACCATATCTTCAACCCCTTTCGCGTCCACCAGATCAGCTTCGGCATTCCTTTAGGCACTCCGGCGGGGACATACCCTCTTGATGGTTCAGTCAATGGGATCGTCGCCCACTACACACCGCCTAACACCCCAGCCCTCGACTCGTATAACGCCATCGCAGGTACAATTACTTTACTTGCTCCTCCAAGCTTGGAGAATGTGCAGGGGACCTTCAAATTCAAAGCCCGGAAATTTGACGAAACCAAACCCGAAATTGCGGAGATTAAAGATGGGGTTTTGAATATAGGCTCTCGCTGATAATGCACTTTAGATGCCTGCCGAGGAGGGATCGTTTGCAGGTAGCGTCGGTGCAGCACAAACAGCGAATAAAAAAACGCCCCGAACCAGTCGGGGCGTTTTTCATTCAGCGTGCAGCAACCAATGGTCAGTCAGCCAACCGCCACGTCGTCCCGCCCTTCCCGTCTTCCAACACCACACCCATTGCGGTCAGTTGGTCACGGATACGGTCGGATTCCGCCCAGTCCTTGTTGGTACGCGCGGTCAGACGCGCCTGGATCAGCGCATCCACTTCAGCGGCGTCCACACGTCCTTCAGCGCCGGCTTGCAGGAACTCCTCAGGCTTCATTTGCAGAACCCCAAGCACACTCGCCAGCTCTTTCAAGCGCGCCGCCAGGCCCGCCGCTGCGTCGAGATCGCTCTCGCGCAGACGGTTGATCTCGCGCACCATCTCGAACAGCACCGCGCAGGCTTCCGGGGTGCCGAAGTCGTCGTTCATGACTTCGGTGAAGCGGGCCACGAAGGCTTCGCCGCCCGCTGGAGCGACTGCCGGCAAGCCCTTCAACGCATGGTAGAAACGTTCCAGGGCGCCCTTGGCGTCCTTGAGGTTGTCTTCCGAGTAGTTGATCGCACTGCGGTAGTGGCTGGACACCAGCAGGTATCGCACCACTTCCGGGTGATACTTCTCGAGCACGTCGCGGATGGTGAAGAAGTTGTTCAAGGACTTGGACATCTTCTCGCCATTGATGCGGATCATGCCGCAGTGCATCCAGGCATTGGCGTAGGTCTTGCCGGTGGCGGCTTCGCTCTGGGCGATTTCGTTTTCGTGGTGCGGGAACTCGAGGTCGCTGCCGCCGCCATGAATGTCGAAGGTCTCGCCCAGGCAGCAGGTGGACATCACCGAGCATTCGATGTGCCAGCCCGGACGCCCGGCGCCCCATGGCGATTCCCAGCTTGGCTCGCCCGGCTTGGTGGCTTTCCACAGCACGAAGTCGAGCGGATCTTGCTTGGCTTCGTCGACTTCGATGCGGGCGCCGATGCGCAGGTCTTCGATCTTCTTGCGCGACAGCTTGCCGTAGCCCATGAACTTGGCGACGCGATAGTACACGTCGCCATTGCCCGGGGCGTAGGCGTAGCCCTTGTCGATCAGGGTCTGGATCATCGCGTGCATGCCAGGGATGTGGTCCGTGGCACGCGGTTCCATGTCCGGCTTGAGGATGTTGAGGCGTGCCTCATCCTCATGCATGGCGGCAATCATGCGCTCGGTCAGCGCGTCGAACGACTCGCCGTTTTCGTTGGCACGGTTGATGATCTTGTCGTCGATGTCGGTGATGTTGCGCACATAGGTCAGGTCATAACCGCTGAAACGCAGCCAGCGGGTGACCAGGTCGAAGGCAACCATGCTGCGGCCATGGCCAATGTGGCAGTAGTCGTACACGGTCATGCCGCACACGTACATGCGCACCTTGTTGCCATCCAGCGGCTTGAAGACTTCTTTGGTCTTGCTGAGTGTGTTGTAGATCGTTAGCACATCGGCTTCCTTAAGACTTGATCACTGGCCCCACGAATCACGCAAGGTCACGGTACGGTTGAAGACCGGAGCGCCTGGTTTCGAGTCCTTGATATCCGCGCAGAAGTAGCCTTCGCGCTCGAACTGAAAACGGTCTTCCGGCTGTGCTTCGCCCAACGAGGGTTCGGCACGACAACCAGTGAGTACTTGCAGGGAGTCAGGGTTGATGTTGTCGAGGAAGCTCGCGCTGTCTTCGGCCTTTTCAGGGTTCGGCGAGCGGAACAGACGATCGTACAGGCGCACTTCGCACTCGATGCTGGCCGCGGCCGGCACCCAGTGAATCACGCCCTTGACCTTGCGGCCTTCCGGGTTCTTGCCCAGGGTGTCCGGGTCGTACGAGCAGCGCAGTTCGACGATGTTGCCCTCGGCGTCCTTGATCGCTTCGTCGGCACGGATCACATAGCTGCCACGCAGACGCACTTCGCCGTTCGGCTCCAGGCGCTTGTAGCCCTTTGGCGGCTCTTCCATGAAGTCATCGCGGTCGATGTAGATTTCACGGGCGAACGGCAGCTTGCGCACGCCGAGTTCTTCTTTCTGCGGATGACGCGGCAGTTCGAGGTTCTCGACCTTATCTTCCGGGTAGTTGGTGATCACGACTTTCAACGGGCGCAGCACGCACATGGCGCGCGGGGCGTTGGCGTCCAGGTCCTGGCGGATGCTGAATTCGAGCATGCCGAAGTCGACCACGCCGTCGGAACGGTTGGTGCCGACCATGTCGCAGAAGTTGCGGATCGAAGCTGGCGTGTAGCCACGGCGACGGAAACCCGACAGCGTGGACATGCGCGGGTCGTCCCAGCCATGCACGTGCTTTTCATCAACCAGTTGCTTGAGCTTGCGCTTGCTGGTGATGGTGTAGTTCAGGTTCAGGCGGCTGAACTCGTACTGACGCGGCTGCGCCGGCACTGGCAGGTGGCTCAGGAACCATTCGTACAGCGGGCGATGGCTTTCGAACTCCAGGGTGCAGATGGAGTGGGTGATGCCTTCGATGGCGTCCGACTGACCGTGGGTAAAGTCGTAGTTCGGGTAGATGCACCACTTGTCGCCGGTCTGGTGGTGGTGGGCATGGCGGATGCGATACATGATCGGGTCGCGCAGGTTCATGTTCGGCGAGGCCATGTCGATCTTGGCGCGCAGCACACGGGCACCGTCGGGGAACTCACCGGCACGCATGCGGGCGAACCAGTCCAGGTTCTCTTCCACCGAACGGTCGCGGAACGGGCTGTTCTTGCCAGGTTCGGTCAGGCTGCCACGGTA
This sequence comes from Pseudomonas sp. R19M, assembly GCF_050312585.1. Lineage (NCBI taxonomy): Bacteria > Pseudomonadati > Pseudomonadota > Gammaproteobacteria > Pseudomonadales > Pseudomonadaceae > Pseudomonas > Pseudomonas sp. R19M. The sequence continues at coordinate 72,817 of NZ_JBNPJV010000086.1, read as the reverse complement.
TTCCTTGGCCTGCTCCGGAGTCAGGTCATCGACGTAGGCCTTGCCGGCCTTGATCAGCTCGACGGCCCAGTCGTGCAACTGGTCGAAGTATTGCGAGGCATAGCGCACTTCACCGGACCATTCGAAACCCAGCCACTTCACGTCACTTTCGATGGCGTCGATGTATTCCTGGTCTTCCTTGGCCGGGTTGGTGTCGTCGAAACGCAGGTGCGTGACGCCACCGAACTCCTGGGCCAGGCCGAAGTTCACACAGATCGACTTGGCGTGACCGATGTGCAGGTAGCCGTTGGGCTCTGGCGGGAAGCGGGTGACGATCTGCGTGTGCTTGCCCGAATCCAGGTCCGCCTGGATGATCGGGCGCAGGAAATTGACCGGGACGGCAGGTCCGGCCTTGGAGTTCGAGGTAGGGTCGACAGTGGGCTTGCTCATAGGATCCTTGAACAGACAGGTACGTGGCCGGTTGGGGCCAGATAAAACAAAGCGGTTATCATAGCTGATGCTGTCAAGCCGCTGACAGGGTGCGACCGAAAACTGCAGCTTTAATTGCTGTTTTAATGACGGACGCGGTAAAAAACCACCTCGAAATTCCTGCCAGGCACGCTAAACTGCGCGCCTTGGCTGCCATTGAGCCAAACCGGTCACGGCGCCCAGGCGTCCAACCCACGAATTCCTTGAAAGAGACACGACCATGACCCAAGTCAAACTGACCACCAACCACGGTGACATCGTCATCGAGCTGAACGCCGAGAAAGCGCCGATCACCGTCGCCAACTTCATCGAATACGTTAAGGCCGGTCACTACGAAAACACGGTTTTCCACCGTGTGATCGGTAACTTCATGATCCAGGGCGGTGGTTTCGAACCCGGCATGAAAGAAAAGAAAGACAAGCGCCCAAGCATCCAGAACGAAGCGGACAACGGCCTTTCCAACGACAAGTACACCGTCGCCATGGCCCGTACCATGGAGCCGCATTCGGCCTCCGCGCAGTTTTTCATCAACGTGGCCGACAACGCTTTCCTGAACCACAGCGGCAAGAACGTGCAGGGTTGGGGTTACGCGGTATTCGGTAAAGTCACCGAAGGCACCGACGTTGTCGACAAGATCAAAAGCGTGCAGACCACCGGTAAAGCCGGTCACCAGGACGTACCGGTAGAAGACGTGATCGTCGAGAAAGCCGAGATCGTTGGGTGATATTACTGATTTCAGATTTGCATCTGGAAGAGGAACGCCCGGACATTACCCGGGCGTTTCTGGATCTGCTCCAAGGCCGCGCCCGTGGCGCCCAGGCGTTGTACATTCTGGGGGACTTCTTTGAAGCCTGGATTGGCGACGACGGCATGACCCCCTTCCAGCGCTCCATCTGCGAGGCTCTGCGTGAGCTGAGCGACAGCGGCACCCCGATTTTCCTCATGCACGGCAATCGCGATTTCCTGATCGGCAAGCGGTTCTGCAAAGCGGCAGGCGCCACCTTGCTCAAGGACCCGAGTGTCGTGCAGTTCTACGGCGAGCCGGTGCTCTTGATGCACGGCGACAGCCTCTGCACCCGCGACGTCGGCTATATGAAGCTGCGGCGCATCCTGCGCAACCCGATTGTGCTGTTTATCCTGCGCCACCTGCCCCTGGGCACCCGGCACAAGCTGGCGCGCAAGCTGCGCAGCGAAAGCCGCGCGCAGACGCGCATGAAGGCCAACGACATTGTCGATGTCACCCCCGAAGAAGTGCCGCGCATCATGCAGCAGTTCGGCGTACGCACCCTGGTCCACGGCCATACCCACCGCCCCGCCATTCATAAACTGCAGATCGGCGACCAGGCGGCCAAGCGCATTGTGCTGGGGGATTGGGATAAGCAAGGGTGGGCATTGCAGGTGGATGAGCAAGGCTTTCAGTTGGCGGCATTCGACTTCACCAACCCACAGTTGGCGCTGCCTGGCGCCTAACCCCCAGACATCACTGCTCCAATGTGAACAAAGATTCAAATGTGGGGGGGCTTGCCCCCTCCCACATTTTGACCGCGTGTACCCCGGGATCAGTGACCGGAAGCCGCAGGCCCCGCTTTTGCGGTGAACGGCGGCTTGGCCAGCCACACCAGCAGCATCAACGCCATGAACATCCAGCCCAGCAACGTGAAGTAATCCACGGTGGACATCATGTACGCCTGGCTGGTGAGGATCTGGTCCAGCTGGGTGTAAGCCTTCTGCCCTGTCCCGCCCAATGCATTCAGGGCGTCACGGGTGGCCGAGTCATAGGTGGTCATGTTCTCGCTCATGTACGCATGGTGCTGGTCGGCCCGGCGAATCCAGATCCAGGTGGTCAGCGATGCCGCGAAGCTACCGCCCAGGGTACGCAGGAACGTCGCCAGCCCGGCGCCATCGGCAATCTGGTGCGGCGGCAGGTCGGACATCAGGATGCTCAAGGTCGGCATAAAGAACAGCGCCACGCCGATACCCATGAACAACTGCACCAGGGCAACGTGCTGGAAGTCCACTTCATTGGTGAAACCGGCGCGCATGAAGCAACTCAAGCCGATCGCCAGGAACGCCAGGCCCGCCAGCAGGCGCAGGTCGAACTTGTGCGCGTACTTGCCCACGAAGGGCGACATCAGCACCGGCAAAATCCCGATTGGCGCCACCGCCAGGCCGGCCCAGGTGGCGGTGTAGCCCATCTGGGTCTGCAACCATTGCGGCAGGATCAGGTTGATGCCGAAGAAACCCGCATAGCCCAGGATCAACACGATGGTGCCGATACGGAAGTTGCGGTAGGCGAACAGCCGCAGGTTGACCACCGGGTGCTTGTCGGTCATTTCCCAGATCACGAACACCGCCAGGGCAATGGCCGAGATCACGGCGCCCATGATGATGAAGTTGGATTCGAACCAGTCCAGGTCGTTGCCCTTGTCGAGGATGATCTGCAAGGCGCCCACACCGACGATCAGGCTCAACAGCCCGACGTAGTCCATCGGCTGATAGCTGGTGACCACCGGGCGGTTCTTCAACTGCGCACGCACCACCATCACCGCAAAGATGCCGATGGGCACGTTGATGAAGAAGATCCACGGCCAGCTGTAGCTGTCGGTGATCCAGCCGCCGAGGATAGGCCCGGCGATCGGCGCCACCACCGTGACCATCGCCAGCAACGCCAGGGCCATACCCCGTCTCGCCGGCGGATACACCGCGATCAGCAACGTCTGGGTCATCGGGTACAGCGGCCCGGCCACCAAGCCTTGCAGCACGCGAAAGCCGATCAGCTCGGGCATCGAGGTGGACACACCACACATAAACGAGGCCAACACAAACAGGATGGTCGCCCATAAAAACAGCTTCACCTCACCGAAGCGCCGGCTCAACCAGCCGGTGAGCGGCAAGGCAATCGCGTTGCTCACCGCAAACGAGGTAATGACCCAGGTGCCCTGCTCCGAACTCACGCCGAGGTTGCCGGAAATGGTCGGCAACGCCACGTTGGCGATGGTGGTGTCGAGCACCTGCATAAAGGTCGCCAGCGACAGGCCAATAGTGGCCATCACCAGGCTGGGTGGCGTGAAGGAGGCGTTATTGCTCATCAGCGTTGCACAGCCTTGGGTGCGGCGATGCTGTTGTCATGGATCAACTGGGTGATCATGGCGTCGGCTTCGGCCAGTTGGCGGTCATACACATTGGTGGTGAACGAGGCCTTTTGCGGCGCCTGTTGCGCCAGCACCGGGCCGCTCTGGTCGTGCAGGTCCACATTGACCAGGGTGCTCAAGCCGACCCGCAGCGGGTTCTTGGCCAACTCGTCGGCGTTGATGTGGATGCGCACCGGTACCCGCTGGACGATCTTGATCCAGTTACCAGTGGCGTTCTGCGCCGGTAGCAGGGCAAATGCGCTGCCGGTGCCGGCGCCGAGGCTGTCGACGGTGCCGCTGAATTTCACGTCGCTGCCGTAGATGTCCGCTTCGATGTCCACCGGCTGGCCGATGCGCATGTTGCGCAGCTGGGTTTCCTTGAAGTTGGCGTCGATCCACAGCTGGTCGAGCGGGATCACGGCCATCAGGGCGGTACCCGGCTGCACGCGCTGGCCCAGTTGCACGGTGCGCTTGGCCACGTAACCGGTGACCGGCGCAATCAAGGTGCTGCGGGCGTTGGTCAGGTAGGCCTGGCGCAGTTGCGCGGCGGAGGCTTGTACGTCGGGGTGCGAACTGATCACGGTGTCATCCACCAGCGCGTTGCTGGTCTTGAGTTGCTGCTCAAGGTTGGTCAGGGCGTTCTTCGCGGCGGTCAGGCTGTCACGGGCGTGGGACAGTTCTTCCTGGGAGATCGCGCCGCCCTGGGCCAGGGTTTTACGGCGGTTGTAGTTATCCTGGGCGGTCTGCACATCGGCTTTCTGCGCATTGACCTGCGCTTTCATACCATCGACGTTGCTGTACAAGCCGCGCACCTGGCGCACGGTGCGCGCCAGGTTGGCCTGGGCACTTTGCAGGCCGACGGCGGCGTCATTCGGGTCGAAGTTGACCAGCACCTGGCCTTCGTGGACCAGGTCGCCATCGTCGGCACCGATGCTGACCACAGTGCCGGTGACCAACGGAGTGATTTCCACCACGTTGCCGTTCACATAGGCGTCGTCGGTACTTTCGCTGAAGCGGCCGTAGAACTCATACCAGCCCCACACGCCCACGGCGCCGAGGATGACGATCAGCGCCAGGAGCAGCAGCATCACCTTGCGTTTGCGCGGGTTGCTGTCGTTGGTGGGTTCGTTTGCGTTGTTGCTGTCGGCAGTGGCCATGACAAATACCTCCAATTATTCCGTGCGTGTGGCTGGGGTGGTTGCGGCCACGTTATTGGCGTTGAACCCGCCACCCAGGGCCTGCATCAATTGAATCGACAAATCGATCTGTGCCGCATTCAGGGTCGCCAGCTGACGCTGGGCCTGCAGCAATTGCTGCTCGATGCTGAGCACGTCCAGGTAGCTACCGATCCCGGAGCTGTAGCGCTGCATACCGGTATCAAAGGACTGCCTGGCAATGTCCGCAGCATGTTGCTGGGCCTGGATCTGCCGTCCGGTGTCGCGTAGCTGGGACAGGGTGGTGCCGATATCGCCCAAGGCTTGCACCAGGGTTTTGTTGTACTGGGCAACGGCCAGGTCGTAATCGGCGTCGCGGGCATCCAGGTCGGCACGCAGGCGCCCGCCATCGAAGATCGGCAACGAGATCGTCGGCGCAATGCTGAAGAATCGGCTGGCCGAGCCGAACATCGCATCTCCCAGCAACGACTCGGCCCCGGCGCTCGCGCTCAGGTTGAGGTTGGGGTAAAAGCGGGTTTTGCTCGCGTCGATATTTTTGCTCGCAGCCTCCACACGCCAGCGCGCGGCGATCAGGTCCGGGCGACGGCCCAGCAGCTCGGCCGGCAGCACGGACGGCACGGCCACGGCGCTGGCTTTCAATACGTTCGGGCGGGCCAGTTCGTTGCCACGATCGGGCCCTTTGCCGAGCAATACCGCCAGAGCGATCTTGGCGCTCTGCAGTTGTTTTTCCGCATCGATCAGCTGCGATTCGGAGCTGGCTTCCAGGCTTTCGGTCTGTTGGAACTGGTATTCACTGTCGATGCCCGAACTCAGGCGGCGCTTGCTCAGGTCGAGCATCTGGCGCGTGCGCTTGAGGTCGTCATTGGCCAGGTCACGCACGATATGCGCCTGGCCCAGGTCGCTGTAAGCCTTGGCCACGTTGGCGGCCAGGGTCAGGCGCGCGGCCTGCTGGTCGACTTCGGCGGCACGGGCCTGGCCCAACGCGGCTTCCCAGGCGGCGCGCTGGCCACCCCAGAGATCGAAGTTGTAGTTGAAGCCGGCACTGATGTTACGCACCGTGGCGTAGGCATCGCCCTGCCCTCGCGGGTCCTGGTCCTTGGCCAACCGCGAGCGGCTGATACCGGCGCTGGCATCCAGGGTCGGCATGCGGGCGGCGTCGGCGGCAAAGGCAGCCGCTTGGGCCTGGTGCGCACGGGCGCTGGCCACTTGCATGTCCGGGCTGTTTTGCAGGGCCTCGCGAATCAGGCCGTCGAGTTGCGGGTCGCCCAGGCTTTTCCACCAATCGGCGGTCGGCCAGGCGGCCGTCGACAGGGTCACGCCACTGAGGGATTTGCCGGTTTGCAGGGTGTTGGCGTCGAGGCGTTTGCCTTGAGTGTCGAGGCCGCTGTAGTTGGCGCAACCGGCCAGGGTCATCGCCACCAGCACCAGGCTGAGTGTGCGCGTGTTCATTGATCACCTACCCGCTGGATGACGATGGCGTCACCCGCAGCTATCAGGATTTTCTTGAGGATGCGTTCCAGGGTTTGCAACTCGCCAGGCTCCAGGGCCCCGGCCAGTTCGTTCATCGACTGGGCGCCGATGTACGGCAACATGTCCGCCAGGCGCTGACCGTCCTCGGTAAGCACCAGTTGCACCTGGCGCCGGTCGTGCTCGGAACGCTTGCGCGCGAGCAGGCCCTTCTGTTCCAGACGGTCGAGCATCCGGGTCATGGAGCCGCTGTCCAGGGACAGGTTGCGGCACAGCTCGGCCGGGGTGTCGACGTCGAATTGGGCAATGATGATCAACACCTTGAACTGCGCGGCGGTCACACCGTGGGGTTCCATATGGGTGTCGATGATGCGGTCTTTGAGCAGTGCGGCTCGGCCCAGCAGGAGGCCGAGGTGGCAGTTGCGGAAACTGTCAGGGGTGAAGTGGGCCATCGGAAGTCACCTTATTACTGCCTAGGCAGTGAATGTATGACAAGATGTTACTGCTTAGGCAGCGAATGTCAAATGGAATTATTAGCTTGCTTGCTAATGTGCGAGGGGGCTTGCTCCCGATAGCTGTGCATCAGCCCCAGACAAGGTGGCAGATGTACCGCTATCGGGAGCAAGCCCCCTCCCACAATCAAGCCTCCCCGCACTATTTTTTGTGCGAGTGAGACCTAGAAATCCCGCTTGTAGAAAATATCCAGCGAACTGGCCACGCCACTGGCCACTTCCAGATACACCTTCTTGCTGAGCAGATAGCGCAGCGCAATGGTGTTGGCCGGCTCGAACACCCCAACCCCATAACGCAGGCTGAGTTTCTCGGTGATCTTGCCGCTGGCCACTACCGCCGTGGTGTTGCCGCTGCCCTGGGTGTCGAGTTCGAAGTCCTGGATACCCAGGTTCTTGGCGATGTCCGAAGTCACCCCGGCGCTGCCCATCAACCCCAGGCCCAATGCGGCTTGGGCGAGCATGTTGTTGTCTTCGCCGGTGGTGCTCAGCGGACGCCCCAGCACCAGGTAGGACAGCGCCTGCTCCTGGCTCATGGCCGGCTCCGAGAAGATCTGCGTGGTCGGCTGTTCGGCGCTGCCGCTCAGACGGATACCGGCAGTAACGTCGCCGGTCTTGCGCACGGCTTCGATGTCCAGATACGGCTGGTCGAGCGGCCCGGCAAACAACAGCCGGGCACGCCGCACATCGAGTTTTTGCCCGTAGGCGCGGTAGCGACCGTCGTTGAGCCACAGCTCGCCACGGGTGTCCATGTTGTCGCCGATATGCACCTGGCCCTGCACCTTGGCGGTCAGGCCGAAGCCTGCGAAGTTGAGCTGGTCTTCGCCCACCACCACGTCGATATCCATGGCCATCGCCATCGGCGGCTTGCCCTCCTCGGTCTGGCTGCCGACGATGATCGTGTCATCCGAGACCTTGACGGTCGACGGCGGCAGTTCACGCACGGTGATATCGCCGCGCGGGATGTGCACCTTGCCGGCTATGGCCAGCTTGTCGCCCTTGAGGCTGATCTTCAGGTCGGGCGCCACTTCCAGCACCGCGTAAGGCTCCACCGTCACCGGCAGTTGCGAACCTTGCAGGCTGAGGTCGACCGCCAGGGCCTGGCCCCAACCGATCTGGCCCTTGAGGCTGCCCTGCCCGGCCTTGCCGCTGCGCCAGCCACCATTGAGCTGCACATTCTCGCCGGCGATCAGCGCCTGTACATTCAGGCCCTCCAGGCTCACCGGCAATTGCGCCCCGGAAATCTCGCCGCCCACCAGGTTCACGCTGCCGTTGACCTGCGGCGCGAGCAGGCCACCGGAGATGCGGCCGCTGCCATTGAGCTTGCCGTTGAGTTTTTCCACCATCGGCACAAAGGGCCGCGCCACGGCGAGGTCCAGGCCGGTCAGGCTGAAATTGCCGGTCATCGGCTTGTTCTTCGGCAACGGATTGATCTGCGCCTGCACCAGCAGCTCTCCGAGCCTGCCGCCGCGGAAGTTGAGTTGGGTGTCGATGCGGTCAGGTTTGAGGGTGCTTTCCAGCTTCAGGGTCTCGTAGGGAAAGTCCAGCCACTGGGCCTTGTCCTTGACGCGCAAGGTGCCCCCACTGGCGTCCACCGCGACCACGCCCTTGGGGCCGCTGGCGGGCAGGTCGAGCTGCACGTCGGCGTTGAGCTTGCCCTGCCAGGCAAAGTCTTTGGGCAAGAAGGCCGCCAGGCTGTCGATGGGGAATTGCTTGAGGTGGTAGCGCAATTTGGGTTCGGGCATCAGGCGCTGATCCTCACCACACAGGCTGGCCGCACCGGACACCCAGCAATGCGCAGCGAAGGTCAGCTTGCCGTCCGCCAGCCGCTCGATCTTCGCCGGGGCCTGCAGGTTCCAGTCCTGGCCACCGGCTTGTACCTCGCCACTGGCCAGGCGCCCGCGCCAGTTGCCCTTGTCGAGATTGCCGTCCAGGGCCAGAGCCAGCTTGACCAGCGGGCCGGCCAGGTCCAACTGGACTTTCTGGCTCTTGATGTCGCCCTGGGCGCTGGCAGTCAGGGTGCCGACCTGGGTTTCGCCGGCCTGAATGCCGCTGCCCTTGAGGTCGAGCCTGGCGCGCTGGGCGCTGTCGAGCGTGGCGTCGAGGCTCAGGCTCTGCAGGCGATTATCGGCGAATGCCAATTGCTGGCCTTTGAGATCAAGCTTGCCTTGCGGCGCCTTCAGGCTGCCGACGACATCCACCCGGCCATTGATCTGCCCGCGCAGCTGTGGCCACAGCTGGGCCAGACGCGCCAGCTTGATATCGATCTGCCCGGCCAGACGCTGCTGCAAGCTGCCACTGCCGTTGATGCGATTGTCGCCCAGGCGGATATCCAGGTTGGCCAGGGTCCATTGCTCGCCCGCCCCTTCGGCCTTGGCGGCCAGCACGGCGGTTTGCCCACGCAGACGGCCCTTGAGGTCGAGGTCGGCGTTGAGCTTGAGCTGTTCATTCTTGAACTCACCCTTGCTGCGCAGTGGGCCGGCCAGGGTGCCCGGCAATTCGGCGACCCAATACGCCGGGTTCAACGCCGACAGGTCCAACGCGGTGTCCCAGGCGATGCCGTCGACAAATTGCAGGTTCAGATGGCCCTCGGCCTTGCCTTGGCCGGCGCTCAGTTTCAACTCCGGCAGGAAGACCTGCTTGAGGTCACCACTGAACGGCGTGACCACATTGAATTTGCCGGCCGGGCCGTCGAGGTCGGCCTTGAGGTTGCCGAGGTAGTTGCCGTCTTTGTAAGAGACTTCACCATTAAAGGTACGCAATACCACCTGCGGTTCGTCGATCAGTGGGTAGAGGCGATGCCAGGGGAAATCCCGCCAGTCGATCCTGGCGTCGGCGCTGAAGCCTTGTTGCCAGTCCAGGTTGGCGTTGAGCTTGAGGCTTTGCTGGTCGCCGGCAGTCAGGTCGAGCCCGGCGATCTGCGCGCCCTTGGCGTCGACCTTGCCTTGCAGCAGCAAGTCCACCGGCCCTTTTTCCGCCGGCAACAGCGCTTTGCCCAGCAGTTGGTAACCGTTGTGCAAATCACCTTGGGCGGTGAGGACCAGTTGATTGAGTTGCAGGGTGTCGGGCAGGTCGGCGCTGGCTTTGAAGCCATCGGCGGTGAGATGCAGTTGCGCGGGAAGGTTCTCCACCAGGGGCTGCAGTTCGCCGCTGAGCTTGGCCGGCAGGTAGCCGCTGCTGTCGGCGTCGAGCTTGAGGGTCTTGAGCAAGTCGCCATCGACCTTGAGGGCCACCTTCCACGGCGCGCCGCCCGGGGCATAGGGCAAGCTCAGGTTGCCGGTGGCGGTCAGCGGCCAATCGCCCACAGGTTGCAACAGGCCATTGAGGTCCAGCACCAGCCCATCGCGCTGCAGGTGCACCGAGTCGATCTGCAGACCCGCCGCCGTCCAGTGCGCGGCCAATTGCAGGCCCTTGAGCTCTTCGCTGCCATTGAATAACAGCCTACCGACGCGAACTTCGCCCAACTGGATGGCAACCGGCAATTTCAACTCAGGCAATTGGATCGGCCCGCTGCTGTCTTCCGTACTGGGCGCAAAGTGCAGGTTGACCTGTTCCACGTCCAACTGATTGATGCACACCGTCATGCGCAACAGGCAGGCCGGTGACCAATCGAATTTCGGCGCATCAAGCTCGACGCGGCTGGTGCCCTGCTGCCAAAGGAGGTGATCGGCGCTCCATTGGCCACCTAAATGCCCCTGGAAGTTCTCGACGCTCAAACCCGGCACCTGGCCCAACGCCCAACGGCTGCCCGCCTGGGTGCCAAGCAGCGTCCATAACCCCACAAACGCTAAAGCGAGGAGCGCCACCACGGCCAGCCCCGCTATTTTCAAACCACGCATCACAGCTCAGGCCCCATGGAAAAGTGCAGTCGAATGCCGCCCGGATCTTCGAGGGCATGGGCCAGGTCGAGGCGGATCGGCCCCACCGGCGAGACCCAGCGGATACCCACGCCGACACCGGTTTTCAGGCTGGGCATGTCCAGGGTGTTGAACGAGTTGCCCTGGTCGATAAAGGTCGCGATCCGCCATTTCTCGGCGATGGAGTATTGATACTCGGCGCTCAGGGCCACCATGTAGCGGCCGCCGATACGGTCACCAAGGTCGTTCTCCGGCGACAGGGTCTGGTACTCGTAGCCGCGTACGCTCTGGTCACCCCCGGCAAAGAAGCGCAGCGAGGGCGGCACGGATTTGTAGCCGTTGGTGGCACTGCCGCCGAACTGTGCACGGCCCAGGAAGCGATGGTTGTCCCACAGCGTGGTCAGGCCCTTGATGGTCGCCGTACCGTAAAGCAGGTTGGTGTCGGAACCGAGCCCTTCCTTGGCGACCTTAGTGTCGAACATCAGGCGGTAGCCGTTGTGCGGGTCGATACGGTTGTCGCTGCGCAGGTAGGAATAACTGATCCCCGGCATCACCAGGTTACTCAAGCCGGAATCATTGCCCAGGCGATATTCTTCACGCTGGTACTTGAGCGAGATGATCCGGGTCCAGCCACTGGGCAACTTGCTGTGCCATTCGGGACCGACCGTGAGCAATTTACTCAAGGTGTCGGTGCCGGCGAGTTCTTCGTTCTGGTAGCCGCCGGCAAAGCGCAGCTTGTCGGTCAGCGGCGGGTCCAGCGGCACGTCGTACCACAGCCCGACGTTCTGGCGCGGCGCCGATAACTCGGCTTCCCAGCCGTAGCTATGGCCTTGGGGGTTGACCCAGTGGCGGGTCCAGTTGGCCTTGCCGCGCGGGCCGACGTCGGTCGAGTAACCCAGGCCCAGGCCCATGGTGCGCGGCTTGCGGGTTTCCAACTGCACCGCCACCGGGATCACATCGTCGGTGGCGGCAGCGGGCGCGGCGTCCACGCGCACGCCTTCGAAGAACCCGCTCGCTTGCAGGTTCTGGTTGAGTTCGGCGATCAATTCGGAATCGTAGGGGGTGCCGCTTTTGAACGGCACCATGCGTTGCAGCAGGTCGGCATCGAACGGCGTGTCGCCGGTGAAGTTGACCTTGCCCATGGTGTAGCGCTTGCCACTGTCATAAATGAGTTCGATATCGGCCACGCCCGCCTTGGGGTCCACCGACAGCTTCTGGCTGGTAAAACGCCCGCTGAAAAAGCCGTAGCGTGAGGCCTGGTTCTGGATCAGACGCTTGGCGTCTTCATAATGGCCGTGGTTGAGCACGGCGCCGGGCTTGAGGTCGTCACCGGCCGGCACGCGAAACGCCTTGAGGCTAGCCGCCTGGCCGTCGACCCGAATGGTCACGTTGCGCAAATGCACCGGTTCGCCGGGGTCGATGGTGAGGATCAGGCGCGGGTTCTTGCCGCCCTGTACATCACTGGCGATCTGTGGCTGATAGAAACCCAGAGCCTGCGCCGCTTTGCGCGCCTGCTCCTCGGCGCCACGGCTGAACCGCAGCAACGCTTCTTCATCACGATCGCCGACCCCGCCGATATAGCCTTCGATGTTGGCTTTCAACGCGTCGTTGGAGGGTTTGACACGCACGTCCAATTCGCTTTGCGCCAAAGCGCCGCAGCTTGTGAACAGCAGAACCAAGCCGCTGGTAAATCTTCCTGGAAACTTCATAGGCGCGGATGCTACACGAGCTAGGGAGACTGTTTGAACTCGGAATTGTCTGAATAATTCTGTCTTAACCCGTTGCAGCATGTAACGCCTGGGGATTGGGGTGAAAAAACACGTGCTCCAGGATCGGCCCTACGGCGACTTCACCGATTTCCTCATAGCCTTGGCGTTTGTAGAACTCCAGGTAGCGGGAGTTGCCGGTGTCGAGCACCACGCCCGACGAGTGTGGGTCTTCGGCACACCAGTTGTGCACCGCTTCCAGCAGTTGCTCGCCGTAGTGCTTGCCCTGGAATTGCGGGTGAATGCCCAACAGCGGCAGCACATGCACCGCGTCCCCCGGCAGGCACGCCAGCACCGCGTGATGGTATTCCAGGTAACGGCGCGTACCGCGCACGCCGGTGCTCAGCCACATGCGCAATTGCCAGGCCCAGCTCTCGGTGATCCCCAGGCGCCGTTGCGGTGGCGCGATCAAGGCAATGCCGATCAAGCGGTCATTCACCAATAGGCCGATGGCCGGCAACTTCTGGAAGAAATGCTGTTTGACCAACTCGCGCACCGTGGCCCGCACGCGCTGCTCGTAGCCCGGACGCTCGGCTTCGAAGATATAGGCGAAGGTCGGCTCATGACGATAGGCCTGGTACAGCAATGAGCGGGCTTCGCGGGAATATCCGCTGTCGAGCAGGTGAATCTGGGCAGTGGTGTCGGGCATACGTTCAATCTCCCTGGGCGCCATTGAAAGGTGGCGTTCTTATGGGTACGAACTTGTACGGCGCGAGTCGTTCCCAGACATTAGCAGTGCATCCACCCTACCGCCACGCTGGCCCCCGCCGGACTTGTCGGCTAGCATCGCCGTTTTGCCAGACTGGACTGCCGACCATGAAAATCGTCTCTTTCAATATCAACGGGCTGCGCGCCCGCCCTCATCAGCTGGCGGCGTTGATCGAGAAACACCAACCCGACGTGATCGGCCTGCAGGAAACCAAAGTCCACGATGACCAGTTCCCCTTGGCCGAAGTACAGGCTTTGGGCTATCACGTGTATTACCACGGGCAAAAAGGCCATTACGGCGTGGCGCTGCTTTCGCGCAAAGAAGCCCTGAGCGTGCACAAAGGCTTTGCCACGGATGAAGAGGACGCCCAGCGCCGTTTTATCTGGGGCACCTTCGCGGATGAAAACGGCCACCCGATCACCGTGATGAACGGCTACTTCCCCCAGGGCGAAAGCCGCGACCACCCGACCAAGTTCCCGGCCAAGCAGCGCTTCTATGCAGACCTGCAGCACCTGCTGGAAAGCCAGTTCAACAATGAGCAGGCTCTGGTGGTGATGGGCGACGTGAACATTTCCCCGGAAGACTGCGATATCGGCATCGGCGCCGACAACGCCAAGCGCTGGCTGAAAACCGGCAAGTGCAGTTTCCTGCCGGAAGAGCGCGAATGGATGGCGCGCCTGAAAAATTGGGGCCTGGTGGACAGCTTCCGGCACTTGAACCCGACGGTAGCCGACCGCTTCAGCTGGTTCGATTACCGCAGCCGCGGCTTTGAAGACGAGCCCAAGCGTGGCTTGCGCATTGATGTGATCCTGGCGTCCAACGGCTTGCTGGCACGGGTCAAGGATGCCGGTGTGGATTACGAGTTGCGCGGTTTGGAAAAGCCGTCGGACCATGCACCGATCTGGCTTGAGTTGAGCTGATTCCCCGCTGAACCTGGTTGTTTAAGTGTGGGAGGGGGCTTGCTCCCGATAGCGAATGGTCAGTCGGCAAATGTATCAACTGATCCACCGCTATCGGGAGCAAGCCCCCTCCCACATTTTGTCCCCCGGCGCGGCAGTCATATTGATGTCATCTGCCTGACTTATTCTCCCGGCACTCCCTTTGGCTTAAGAAGGTGCCGGCATGAGGCTGCGCGTTCTGTTCCTGCTGACCCTGTTCCCGCTCGTCGCGGTGGCCGCTGCCCTCCCCGTTCCCGACCAAGGCCCTGCTTTACGCATCCAGGGCTCCAACACGATTGGCGCGGCACTGGGACCGGCGCTGGTCAAAGGGTTGATGGAGCATCAGGGGTTGCAGGGAATACACAGCGAAACCCCAGGCAGCAATGAACAGCGCTGGGTGGGCAAGACGCGCCAGGGCAAAACGGTAACCATCGAGGTCGCGGCCCACGGCTCCAGCACCGGGTTTACCGCACTGAACATGGCCAACGCCGACCTGGCGGCGTCTTCGCGCCCCATCAAGGACAGCGAGCTGGTAGACCTCGAGCCCCTGGGTGACCTGAAAAGCCCCGAAGCCGAACAAGTGATTGCCATCGATGGCCTGGCGATCATCCTCAACCCGCGCAACCCGCTCACGACCTTGAACACCGAGCAATTGGCGCAGATTTTCAACGGTGAGGTCAGTACCTGGGAGGCACTGGGCGGGATCGGTGGCGGCATCCATTTGTATACGCGGGATGATCAGTCCGGCACCTATGACACGTTCAAGGAGCTGGTATTGAGCCGGCGTGGCAAGCCCCTGGCCACCAGTGCCCAGCGTTTCGAGTCCAGTGAGGCCTTGTCCGATGCGGTGAGCCACGATCCCCAAGGCATTGGCTTTATCGGCCTGCCCTATGTACGCCAGGCCAAGGCCGTGGCGATTGTCGACGGCGACTCCCAACCCATGCTGCCGCTGGCCAGCCTGATTGCGACCGAGGACTACCCGTTGTCACGCCGGTTGTTCTTTTACCTGCCGCCGTCCAACCACAACCCTTGGGCCAAAGCCCTGGTGGACTTTACCCAGAGCAGCAAAGGCCAGGCGATCGTGGCGGCCAGTGGCTTTATTGCCCAGCACGTGCAGGCGATCAGTGTGGAGCCACGCCCATCGATGCCCGAGGACTATCAAGCCATCGCCCGCGACGCCCAGCGCTTGAGCGTGAACTTCCGCTTCGAGGAAGGCAGCGCCAGCCTGGACAACAAGGCGCGGCAGGATTTGCAGCGGGTGGTGGCGTACCTGAAAGGCCACGGCAAGCTCGACAAGCAGGTCACGTTGGTGGGGTTTGGCGATGTGAAGAATGATCCGCAGCGCGCGGCGTTACTCTCGAAACTGCGGGCGATGGCGGTACGCCGGGAACTGGTCAAGAGCGGCGTGGTGCTGCGTGATATCCGTGGGTTTGGTGCGCAGATGCCGGTGGCAGCGAATACGGCGGATGAGGGGCGGATCAAGAATCGGCGGGTGGAGGTTTGGGTGTACTGAGATCTGTGGGGGTTGTGTTGTTGATACTGGCCTCATCGGGAGCAAGCCCCCTCCCACAGTAAACTGTATTCACAAATAGAAATTTGCGAACCCAGTCTAGTGTGGGAGGGGCGGTGCGACGATTCGACTTGCTCCCGATGGCAGGCGACGCAGTCCTACTGCCCGCTACGCATCAGTTCCCGCGGCACATACTTGCCGATCTCGAACTTGCCGATCGCCGCGCGGTGCACTTCGTCCGGGCCGTCGGCCAGGCGCAGGGTACGTTGCATGGCGTACATGTAGGCCAACGGGAAGTCGTTGGACACACCCGCGCCGCCATGGATCTGGATCGCCCGGTCGATGACCTTCAACGCCACGTTCGGCGCCACCACCTTGATCTGGGCAATTTCGCTTTTCGCCACTTTATTGCCGACAGTGTCCATCATGTACGCCGCTTTCAAAGTCAGGAGGCGCGCCATGTCGATTTCCATGCGCGAGTCGGCGATCTTGTCGATATTGCCGCCCAGACGAGCCAATGGCTTGCCGAATGCGGTACGGCTGACGGAGCGTTTGCACATCAGTTCCAGTGCGCGCTCGGCCATGCCGATCGAGCGCATGCAATGGTGGATACGGCCCGGGCCAAGGCGCCCCTGGGCAATCTCGAAGCCCCGGCCTTCGCCGAGCAGCACGTTTTCGTAGGGCACCCGCACATTCTCGAACAGCACTTCGGCGTGGCCGTGGGGGGCATCGTCGTAGCCGAATACCGGCAGCGGGCGCAGGATTTTCACCCCGGGCGTATCCACCGGCACCAGGATCATCGAGTGCTGCTGGTGACGCGGCGCGTCCGGGTTGCTCAGGCCCATGAAGATCAGGATCTTGCAGCGCGGGTCGCATGCGCCGGAGGTCCACCATTTTTTACCGTTGATCACCCATTCGTCGCCCTGGCGCTCGGCGCGGGCAGCCATGTTGGTGGCGTCTGAGGACGCCACGTCCGGTTCGGTCATGGCGAAGGCAGAGCGGATTTCGCCGCGCAGCAACGGTTCGAGCCAGCGCTGCTTCTGTTCTTCATTGGCATAACGCACCAGCACTTCCATGTTGCCGGTGTCGGGAGCCGAACAATTGAAGGGCTCCGGGCCGAGCAAGGAGCGTCCCATGATTTCGGCCAGCGGCGCATATTCAAGGTTGGTCAGGCCGGCGCCCAGTTCGGATTCCGGCAGGAACAGGTTCCACAAGCCCTCGGCTTTGGCCTTGGCCTTCAACTCCTCCATGATGGCAGTGGGCTGCCAGCGATCCCCTTCGCTGACCTGGCGTTCAAACACCGGCTCGGCCGGGTAGACATACGCATCCATAAAGGCGGTGACGCGCTCACGCAGTTCCTGAACCTTGGGCGAATAGGCAAAATCCATGGGCAGCTCCCTTCTTTGAGAGGTTGTTTAGGGCATGGAATTGATGCTAGAACAGCGCTGATAATTTACCTAGCCTATTCTCGGCGTGTATTAACATTCATCACCGATATATGATCAACGCATGAGCACCTGACAAATCGCCATCTAACAATAAGAGCGCAACGCAATGAATCTGAGCAAGGTCGACCTCAACCTGTTTATCGTTTTTGATGCGATCTATACCGAAGCCAACCTGACCCGCGCCGGGCAGATTGTCGGCATCACCCAGCCGGCGGTATCCAACGCACTGGCGCGTCTGCGCGAAACCTTCAACGACCCGCTGTTCGTGCGTACCGCCCAGGGCATGGTGCCCACGCCCATGGCGCAGAACATCATCGGCCCGGTGCGCAATGCCTTGTCGTTGCTGCGGGTGTCGGTACAGGAAAGCCGGATTTTCAACCCCCAGCAGGCGGCCAAGACCTACCGCATCAGCATGACCGACCTCACCGAAGCGGTGATCCTGCCCCTGCTGTTCCAGCGTCTTCGCCGCCTGGCGCCCACGGTAGCGATCGAGAGTTTCCTGTCCAAACGCCGCGAGACCACCAAAGAGCTGGCGGCCGGGCGCCTGGACTTTGCCGTGGATGCGCCGCTGAACACCGACCCACAGGTGCGCCACGTCAAGTTGATGGAAGACCGCTACGTGTGCGCAATGCGCAAAGGCCATCCACTGGCGGGCAAAGACAAGTTCACCCTGGATGACTACCTGGCACTGACCCATATTCACATCTCCAGCCGCCGCAACGGCCTGGGCCATGTCGACCTGGCGCTGGGCAAGATGGGCATCCAGCGCAAGATCGCCCTGCGCTCGCAGCATTACCTGATGGCCTCGCAGGTGTTGCAGCAGACCGACATGGTGATGACCGTGCCCGAACGCTTCGCCCGCCGCCACGAACTGCACTGGTTCAACCTGCCGGTCAACGACGTGCCGCCCGTGGAAACCCACTTGTACTGGCATGAGAGCACCGACCAGGACCCGGCCAACCGCTGGATGCGTGAGCAAATGATCGAGTTGTGCCAACAAGTCATGGCGCAGGAAAAGAAGTTCGACAGCAAACCGGCTTGACCTTGACGTTTACGTAAAGCTGACACTAGCCTAGCGCCCAAGCCATCCCTTGAGCGCCACCATGAGTACGACCTACAGCATCTCCGACCTCGCCCGCGAACTCGACATCACCACCCGCGCCATTCGCTTCTACGAAGAACAAGGCCTGCTGGCCCCGGAACGCCGGGGCCAGGAGCGCATCTACTCGGCGCGGGACAAGGTCAGCCTCAAGCTGATCCTGCGCGGCAAGCGCATCGGCTTCTCCCTGGCCGAGTGCCGCGAGTTGATCGAACTCTACGACCCCACCAGCGGCAACCACGTGCAACTCAACAGCATGCTGGCCAAGATCGCCGAACGGCGTGCGCAGCTTGAGCAACAGTTGCTGGATATCGAACAAATGAAGCTGGAACTGGACACCGCCGAAGAGCGCTGCACCCAGGCCCTGGCGCACACCATGAGCCAAGCCGGCCATTGATCAGAAGGTAACTGCCATGTCCCTCCCCTCGTATGTCCGCCTGGTCGAAGTCGGCCCACGCGACGGTCTGCAGAACGAAGCCCAGCCCATCAGCGTGGCCGACAAGGTCCAATTGGTGAACGCGCTCAGCGCGGCGGGCTTGAGCTATATCGAAGTCGGCAGTTTCGTTTCACCCAAATGGGTGCCGCAGATGGCCGGGTCGGCCGAGGTGTTTGCACAGATCCAGCGCAAACCTGGGGTGACCTACGGTGCCCTGGCGCCGAACCTGCGCGGTTTTGAAGATGCGCTGGCTGCGGGGGTGAAGGAAGTCGCGGTCTTTGCGGCGGCGTCGCAGGCGTTTTCACAACGCAATATCAACTGCTCCATCAGCGAAAGCCTGGAGCGCTTCGCGCCGATCATGGCCGCCGCCCGGCAGCATGGCGTCAGCGTACGCGGCTATGTGTCCTGTGTGCTGGGCTGCCCCTATGAGGGTGAAGTTGCACCAGAACAAGTGGCGGCTGTCGCGCGGGAGTTGTACGCCATGGGCTGTTATGAAGTGTCCCTGGGCGACACCATCGGCACCGGCACCGCAGGCGCCACGCGGCGATTGTTCGAAGTGGTGGGCGCCCAAGTGCCGCGGGACAAGCTGGCGGGGCACTTTCACGACACCTATGGCCAGGCGATCGCCAATATCTACGCCAGCCTGCTGGAAGGGATCAGTGTGTTCGACAGCTCTATCGCGGGCCTCGGCGGCTGTCCTTATGCCAAGGGCGCCAGCGGTAACGTCGCCAGCGAAGATGTGCTGTACCTGCTCAACGGCTTGGGTATCGAGACCGGTATCGACCTGGACGCCTTGATACGTGCAGGCCAAAAGATCAGCGCGGTGCTGGGCCGCCCCACGGGCTCGCGTGTAGCCAAGGCGCGTAACGCCGTTTGAGTAGCGTGGTCGTGACAATGTGTTACCGCCTCGCTACTTAACGAGTAACACGGGAACATATTTTGTCTTATTTGCCGTAGGCCGTTGCCTACTAAAAAATCAAACCATTGATTTTAAAGGGTTTTAAAAAGTTGGCACGGCTTCTGCTATCTCTATGGCATAACAAGAATAAAAAGCGCCAAACCTAATAAAAATAAGACGAAACGACTCTGACATAACAAAAACAACACGGCAGAGACGCAGCTAACAGATTTTTTTGGAGAAGATGTGCTTCGCAGGGTACGGCATGCCGAAACCCGCAACCGGATAGAGAACAATAAAACTACCATCAGGTAGCTACCCACTGGTTGGATCGCACGCGAAGAAGCAGATCAGCGCTCAAAAAAATACGTTTGCTCTTGACCCCGCATGGGGGTCGCCAAAAACAGCGGTAAAGGGTAACGGCTGCCAAAAACAACAATAGGCCGCCCCTCAATAATAAAAAAAGAGCACGCAACGACAAATTAAAGGGGACCTCCGGGTCCCCTTTGTGCTTTCCGGGTTTTACCCCCGCCCTTCTCCCAGCTCTTCGATGGAAATCTCGCGCATGCGGAATTTCTGCACCTTGCCCGTCACCGTCATCGGAAACTCATCCACGAACTTGAAATACCGGGGCGTCTTGAAGTGGGCGATGCGGCCCTTGCACCAGGTTTGCAGTTCCAGCTCATTGGCGGCGTGGCCGGGATGGAACTTGATCCAGGCGACGATCTCTTCACCGTAGCGTGCGTCCGGGATGCCGATGACCTGCACATCCGCCACCGCCGGATGGGTGAAGAAAAACTCCTCCAGCTCACGCGGGTACACGTTCTCGCCACCTCGGATGATCATGTCTTTGTTGCGTCCGGCAATGCTCACGTAGCCCTGCTCATCCATGGTCGCCAGGTCCCCGGTGTGCATCCAGCCGGCATCGTCGATGGCCTCGCGGGTGGCTTGCGGGTGGTTCCAGTAGCCGAGCATCACGCTGTAGCCACGGGTGCACAACTCGCCGATCTCGCCCCGCGCCACAGTGTTACCGGCAGTGTCGATGATCTTGTTTTCCAACTGCGGCTGGGTGCGGCCAACGGTGGTGACACGGCGCTCGAGGTCGTCATCCGGCCCCGTCTGCAGCGACACCGGGCTGGTTTCGGTCATGCCGTAGGCAATCTGCACCTCGCTCATGTGCAGCTCGCTGATCACTCGGCGCATCACCTCAATAGGGCACGTGGCGCCGGCCATGATGCCGGTGCGCAAGGTCGACAGGTCGAACTCGCGTCGGCGTGGGTGATCCAGCATCGCGATAAACATGGTCGGCACACCGTACAGGCCGGTCGCGCGCTCTTCGGCGACGGCGGTGAGGGTCAGCAGCGGATCAAAGCCGTCATTCGGATAAATCATGGTGGTGCCGTGGGTGATACAGCCCAGGTTGCCCATGACCATGCCAAAGCAGTGATACAGCGGCACCGGGATCACCAGGCGATCCTGCGCCGTCAGGCCCAGGCTTTCGCCGACCATGTAACCGTTATTGAGGATGTTGTGGTGGCTCAGGGTGGCGCCCTTGGGGAAGCCGGTAGTGCCGGAGGTGTACTGGAGGTTGACGGCTTGGTCGAAGTGCAGGCTGGCTTGGCGGGTATGCAATTGCTCGGGCGGCACGCCTGCACCGAGCGCCGCCAGCTGCGACCAGGGCAGGAAACCCGCAGGCGGGGCCGGGTCGAGACTGATGATGCCGCGCAGGTCGGGCTTCAACTCCAGCAGCATGGCATGGTAATCGGAAGTCTTGAATGACCCGGCGCACACCAGCCACTGGCAGCCGGACTGCTTGAGCACGTACTCCAGCTCGCTGCTGCGATACGCCGGGTTGATGTTGACGAGGATCACGCCGATCTTGGCGCTGGCGATCTGGCTGATACACCACTGGGCACAGTTGGGCGCCCAGATACCCAGGCGATCGCCGGTTTGCATGCCCAGGGCCAGGAACGCACGGGCGTGCAGGTCCACCGCCTCGCAGAGTTGCCGCCAGGTGTAGCGACATTGCTGGTGACGCACCACCAGTGCCTCGCCATCCGGATACTGCGCGACGGTGCGATCGAATGCCTGGCCAATGGTCATGGCCAGCAAGGTCTTGTCCTGGGAGCCACGGCTGTAGCTCTGATGCGGTTGATCCATAACGACCCCTGTTGTCTTTTTTGTAGGTTGACGTAAACGTAAACTACGATTGACAGCGTCGCAAGGCAAGCTTACGTTAACGTAAAGGTTAGCGACCTTCCCTGCCGCTCAACCCACACAACAACAAAGCTCACATTAAGGTGCCTGTCCATGAGTTACCCGTCCCTTAACTTCGCCCTCGGCGAAACCATCGACATGCTGCGCGATCAAGTGCAGTCCTTCGTGGCCAAGGAACTGGCACCCCGCGCGGCACAGATCGACAGCGACAACCTGTTCCCCGCCGATATGTGGCGCAAGTTCGGTGATATGGGCCTGCTGGGCATCACCGTCGCGGAAGAATATGGCGGCGCCGGCCTGGGTTACCTGGCCCACGTGGTGGCAATTGAAGAGATCAGCCGCGCTTCGGCTTCGGTCGGCTTGTCCTACGGCGCCCACTCCAATCTCTGCGTCAACCAGATCAACCGCAACGGCAGCCACGCGCAGAAACTCAAGTACCTGCCCCAGCTGATCAGCGGCGAACATATCGGCGCCCTGGCCATGAGTGAGCCGAATGCCGGCTCCGATGTGGTCTCGATGAAGCTGCGCGCCGACAGACGCGGCGATCACTACGTGCTTAACGGCAGCAAGACCTGGATCACCAACGGCCCGGACGCCCACACCTATGTGATCTACGCCAAGACCGACCTGGAAAAAGGCGCCCATGGCATCACCGCATTTATTGTCGAGCGCGACTGGAAAGGTTTCAGCCGCAGCAACAAGTTCGACAAGCTGGGCATGCGCGGCTCCAACACCTGCGAGCTGTTCTTCGATGACGTCGAG
This sequence comes from Pseudomonas sp. R19M, assembly GCF_050312585.1. Taxonomy (NCBI): domain Bacteria; kingdom Pseudomonadati; phylum Pseudomonadota; class Gammaproteobacteria; order Pseudomonadales; family Pseudomonadaceae; genus Pseudomonas; species Pseudomonas sp. R19M. Next base: position 50,427 of record NZ_JBNPJV010000086.1, on the reverse strand, counting down.
GTGCCCGAAGAAAATATCCTCGGTACGCTCAATGGCGGTGTCAAAGTGCTGATGAGCGGCCTGGACTACGAACGCGTGGTCCTGGCGGGCGGCCCGATTGGCATCATGCAAGCCTGCATGGACCTGATCGTGCCGTATATCCACGACCGCAAGCAGTTCGGCCAGAGCATCGGTGAGTTCCAGCTGATCCAGGGCAAGGTCGCCGACATGTACACCCAACTCAACGCCTGCCGCGCTTACCTGTACGCGGTCGCCCAGGCCTGCGAGCGCGGCGAAACCACGCGCAAGGACGCTGCCGGGGTGATCCTGTTCAGTTCCGAACGCGCCACGCAGATGGCCCTCGATGCCATCCAGATTCTCGGCGGCAATGGCTACATCAATGAGTTCCCTGCCGGACGCCTGTTGCGTGACGCCAAGCTGTATGAAATCGGCGCCGGCACCAGCGAAATTCGCCGGATGCTGATCGGTCGCGAACTCTTCAACGAAACCCGCTGAGGGAGCACGCCATGGCCACCTTGCACACCCAGCTCAACCCGCGCTCGGCGGAGTTCGCCGCCAACAGCAGGGCGATGCGCGAACAAGTCGACGCCCTCCACGCCTTGCTTGCTCAAGTACAGCAAGGCGGCGGCGCCAAGGCCCAGGAGCGGCACACCTCACGCGGCAAACTGCTGCCGCGTGAGCGCATCAACCGCCTGCTGGATCCCGGCTCGCCGTTTCTGGAACTCAGCCAGTTGGCCGCTCACCAGGTCTACGGTGAAGACGTGCCGGCCGCCGGGGTGATTGCCGGGATCGGCCGCGTGGAAGGCGTCGAATGCATGATCGTCGCCAACGACGCCACGGTGAAAGGCGGCTCCTACTACCCGCTCACCGTCAAAAAACACCTGCGCGCCCAGACCATCGCCGAGCAGAACCGCCTGCCGTGCATCTACCTGGTGGACTCCGGTGGCGCCAACTTGCCGCGTCAGGATGAAGTGTTCCCTGACCGCGAGCACTTTGGGCGGATCTTCTTCAACCAGGCGAACATGAGCGCCCAGGGCATCCCGCAGATCGCCGTGGTCATGGGCTCATGCACCGCAGGCGGTGCCTATGTGCCCGCCATGGCGGACGAAGCAATCATGGTGCGTCAGCAAGCCACCATCTTCCTCGCCGGCCCGCCGCTGGTGAAAGCCGCTACCGGCGAAGTGGTCAGCGCCGAAGACCTTGGCGGCGCGGACGTGCACTGCAAAATCTCCGGCGTGGCCGACCACTATGCCGACAGCGATGAACACGCCCTGGCCCTGGCGCGCCGCAGTGTAGCCAACCTCAACTGGCGCAAGCAGGGTGAGTTGCGGCAACGGCCGCCCGAGGCGCCGCTGTACAGCGGCGAAGAACTCTACGGCGTGATCCCGGCCGATGCCAAGCAACCGTTCGATGTCCGCGAGGTCATCGCACGGCTGGTCGACGGCTCGGTGTTCGATGAATTCAAGGCACTGTTCGGCACCACACTGGTGTGCGGTTTTGCGCACCTGCAGGGCTACCCGGTTGCGATCCTGGCCAATAACGGCATCTTGTTCGCCGAAGCCGCGCAAAAAGGCGCGCACTTTATCGAACTGGCCTGCCAGCGCGGGATTCCACTGGTATTCCTGCAGAACATCACCGGGTTCATGGTCGGCCAGAAGTATGAGGCCGGCGGTATCGCCAAACACGGCGCCAAGCTGGTCACGGCAGTGGCCTGTGCCAAGGTGCCGAAGTTCACGGTCATCATCGGCGGCAGTTTTGGTGCGGGTAACTACGGTATGTGCGGCCGAGCCTACGACCCACGCTTCCTGTGGATGTGGCCGAACGCACGCATTGGCGTGATGGGTGCCGAACAGGCGGCCGGCGTGCTGGTGCAGGTCAAGCGCGAACAAGCCGAACGTGCGGGCACAGGGTTCAGTGCCGAGGAAGAGGCGGCGATCAAGCAGCCGATCCTCGACCAGTACGAGACTCAGGGCCACCCCTACTACTCCAGCGCACGCCTGTGGGACGACGGTGTCATCGACCCGTTGCAGACCCGCGACGTGCTGGCCCTGGCCTTGTCCGCCGCGCTGAACGCCCCCATCGAGCCGAGCCGCTTCGGCGTGTTCCGCATGTAAATGGAGCTGTACCCCATGAGCGATTTCAACACCCTCGAACTGGTCACCGACACGCGTGGTTTCGCCACCCTGTGGCTCAGTCGTGAGACCAAGAACAACGCGTTCAATGCCGAGATGATCCGTGAATTGATCATCGCCCTCGACCGGGTACAGGCCGACCCGTCCCTGCGCTTTCTGGTGCTGCGCGGGCGCGGCAAACACTTCAGCGCCGGTGCCGACCTGGCCTGGATGCAACAATCGGCCGAGCTGGACTACCACACCAACCTGGACGACGCTCGCGAGCTGGCCGAGTTGATGTACAACCTGGCCAAGCTGAAGATCCCGACCCTCGCGGTGGTGCAAGGGGCGGCTTATGGCGGCGCCCTGGGCCTGATCAGTTGCTGCGATATGGCGATTGGCGCCGATGATGCGCAGTTCTGCTTGTCGGAAGTGCGCATCGGCCTGGCCCCGGCCGTGATCAGCCCGTTTGTGGTGCAAGCCATCGGCGAACGCGCGGCGCGCCGCTATGCCTTGACGGCCGAGCGCTTTGGCGGCCAGCGCGCACGGGAAATCGGCCTGTTGGCGGAAAGCTACCCCGCCGGTGAGCTGGACCTGCAGGTCGAACAGTGGGTCGCCAACCTGCTGCAAAACAGCCCGGCCGCGATGCGCGCCAGCAAGGATTTGCTGCGCGAAGTCGGCAACGGCGCTCTCACCCCGGCCCTGCGCCGCTATTGCGAAAATGCCATTGCGCGGATTCGTGTCAGCGCCGAAGGCCAGGAAGGCTTGCGCGCCTTCCTGCAGAAACGCCCGCCCAGCTGGCAAGCGCAGGAGCCACGTTCATGAGCAAGCTGACCACCGTACTGGTCGCCAACCGTGGCGAAATTGCCTGTCGCGTGATGCGCACGGCCAAAGCCATGGGCCTGACCACCGTGGCCGTACACAGCGCCACCGATCGCGATGCGCGCCACAGTCGCGAGGCAGACATTTGCGTTGACCTGGGTGGCAGCAAAGCGACCGACAGCTACCTGCAAATCGACAAACTGATCGCCGCCGCCCAGGCCAGCGGCGCCCAGGCGATTCATCCGGGCTACGGCTTCCTCTCGGAAAACGCCGGCTTTGCGCGTGCGATTGAAGCGGCTGGTTTGATCTTCCTCGGCCCGCCCGCCTCGGCCATCGACGCCATGGGCAGCAAGTCGGCTGCCAAGGCACTGATGGAAAGCGCGGGCGTGCCGCTGGTGCCGGGTTATCACGGCGAGGCCCAGGACCTGGAGACCTTCCGCAGCGCCTGCGAACGCATCGGCTACCCGGTGCTGCTCAAGGCCACGGCCGGTGGCGGCGGCAAGGGCATGAAGGTGGTCGAGGACGTCAGCCAACTGGCTGAAGCCTTGGCTTCCGCCCAGCGCGAAGCGCTATCGTCCTTCGGCAATGGGCAGATGCTGGTGGAGAAGTACCTGCTCAAGCCACGCCATGTGGAAATCCAGGTGTTTGCCGATCAGCAGGGCCACTGCCTGTACCTCAATGAGCGCGACTGCTCGATTCAGCGTCGTCATCAAAAAGTCGTGGAGGAAGCGCCCGCCCCCGGCTTGAGCGTGGAACAACGCAAAGCCATGGGTGAAGCCGCCGTGCGTGCGGCCCAGGCCATCGGTTATGTGGGCGCGGGCACCGTGGAGTTCTTGCTGGACGCGCGCGGCGAGTTTTTCTTCATGGAGATGAACACACGGCTGCAGGTGGAACACCCGGTCACCGAGGCGATTACCGGCCTTGACCTGGTGGCCTGGCAGATCCGTGTCGCCCAGGGCGAACCGCTGCCGATCACCCAGGAGCAGGTGCCGTTGATCGGCCATGCGATTGAAGTGCGCCTGTATGCCGAAGACCCGGCCAATGATTTCCTGCCGGCCACCGGGCATCTGGCGCTGTATCGCGAGTCGGCGCCGGGCCCAGGCCGCCGCGTGGACAGCGGCGTTGCCCAAGGGGACAGTGTCTCGCCATTCTACGACCCGATGCTGGGCAAGCTGATTGCCTGGGGCGAAGACCGCGAACAGGCAAGGTTGCGGTTATTGAGCATGCTCGATGAATTCGCCGTCGGCGGGCTCAAGACCAACCTGGGTTTTCTGCGGCGGATCATCGGGCATCCGGCGTTTGCGGCGGCAGAGTTGGATACCGGGTTTATTCCGCGCTATCAGGATGAGCTGTTGCCGTCGCCCGGCGCATTGAGCGATGAGTTCTGGCAGATGGCAGGCTCGGCCTTCATGCAGAGCCTGCCGACCGCCGATGGCCCCTGGGCGGACACACGCGGGTTCCGCGCCGGGCTGCCGGCCGAGGTCTCCCTGCATTTGAGCTGCGGCGGGCAAGACCGGCTGGTGACGCTGGCGGACAGCACATCGCAGTGGCGCGATGAGCAGTTGCTGACCGAACAGCACGGCGTGCGTCGCAGCCATCTGGCGGTGCGCCAGGGGGCGCTGCTGTATCTGCGCTGGGACGGTGAGATGCATGCGGTCGGCCTGTTTGACCCGATTGCGGCGGTCGAGGCCAACCAGTCGCATCAAGGCGGCCTCACGGCGCCCATGAACGGCAGTATCGTGCGGGTGCTGGTGGACGTCGGGCAAAGTGTGGAAGCCGGGGCGCAGTTGGTGGTGCTGGAGGCGATGAAGATGGAACACAGCATCCGTGCCCCCCAGGCCGGGGTGGTCAAGGCGCTGTTTTGCCAGGAAGGTGAAATGGTTGCCGAAGGCAGTGCCTTGGTGGAGCTGGAAACGGCGGACTAAAACTTCGCGGTGGCTTGCACCACGACGCCGAGGATTCGGCAATCGTCGCTGAATACCTGCTTGGGGTAAGTGGGATTGAGCGGTACCAGGTAGAGCTGGCCGCTCTCTTCCTGCAACTGGCGAAAGGTCGCCTGGGCGCTGTCGGCCCATTGGGCAAGCACCAGCTTGCCAGGTGCGGCGTCGATGGCCGGGTCCACCAGGATCAGCATGCCGGCGCCGATGCTCAGACCGCTGGGCGCCGTCATGGCGTCCCCCATCACGGGTAGCCAGAATGCCTCGCCCTGGGCGTGGTAATCGGTCGGTTCAAAGCGCGCAGTTGCGTAGGTGCCGCGCTCTTCGCGCATTTCACAGAGCCCTTTCCAGTCGCTGACCGGGTAGCGAAAATACGGGTTGTAGTGTTGCTCGTGGGCCTCAGCCCCCTCATTGATTCGTTCACGAACCTCAAGCGCGACTTCCAGGTACCCCAGGCCGAGTTCCTTCAGTACCCGGTTCATGTCCGCCAGGCTGGGCACGCGGCGTTTATTCAGCCAATGGCCAACGCCCCCCTGGGACATGCCCAGGCGCTCGGCCAATTGGTCCTGCGTGACCTTGCGGTCTTTCATGTGGGTTCTGACCAGCGCTATCCATTTATCCATGGCGCCTGACAATACGTTGCGTATTTTCCAGGGCAATAAACAGTTTGTAGTAATCCATAAAACGACATAAATACGATACGTACTATCATCGAACATAAGGTTTTCGACACCCACTCAGAGTAGCGCCCCTTATGATGACCAGCCCGTCTTTACTCGCTCAAACACCTGAATACGACGAACTGCACGGCATGCGCAGCAGCGGCGCGGCCCAGCGCGCGTTGGACTTCTACTTGAAAGAAGATATGTCTGCATCGATGCCGGAAGAGGCCTTGTTCGCCATCCACCCCGGCATCAGCCAGGAGGAAGCCCTGGTCCACGCTTCAGACCTGTTGCGCAGCGCGGCAGCCACGGCCTACGAATCGGCGAGCAACCATCAGGGCAACCAACGGGACCTGGCATTTTCAGTGGTGTATTTGATTGATATGGCCAAAGCGATGGTGGAACGGTCGCTGCAGGCATCGGTGCCGCAGTCACAGGCATGACGGGCACGCGGGAAAAATATTTCTATCCGACGGATAAAAACATTTGACTTGCAAATGATAATGATTATTATTGGACTCAGCTGATCGCGAGATCAGTCGATAGACCAAGGGACCTTAGGTCGGACTCTTGGAATATCTCCTCATCAGGCTAATCACGGTTTTTGACCCGGCTCTTTGGCCGGGTCTTTTTTTTGCCAGTTTCCCTGGCATGGCTTCAGGCTAATGAAGACTGTGTGTTGCTCGATGGCGCGCATGGTAGCAAAAGAGCATCAACCAAAGAAAGTCGCATGAACGCTCTAGCCCGTATCTTTGAGAAATAGCGCTTGAGAATCAATCTCATAGATTCTAAGCTGCCAGAGCGTCAAGGATGACGCCCCCTCCCCCTGCAACAATTTTGCATCCAGATTTTTCCTCGCGCCTGTGTAAGATATCCGCCACAACAACTCATAATCAGGCAGCCAGACTATGACCGTGGCCTTGACCTCAATCAAGATCAGCACCGACTTCGACAGCGGCAATATCCAGGTCCTGGATGCCAGCGACGCTTATCAGTTGCTGCTGGCGATCAAACCCGATACCCGCAGCCCGCACTTCCAATGGTTCCACTTCAAGGCTGAAGGCATGCATGTGGGGCACACCCACACCTTCCGCCTGAGCAATGCGGGCCGCTCCTCTTATAAACATGCCTGGAGCGGCTATAACGCCGTGGCTTCGTACGACCATATCAACTGGTTTCGCGTGCCCACGCGCTTTGATGGCGAAATCCTGCACATCAGCCTCCAGACTCGCGAGAAACAAGTGTGGTTCGCCTACTTCGAACCCTACAGCCGTGAACGCCATGACTGGCTGATCGACCAGGCCCTGAATCGCGCCGGCACTGAGTTGCTCGCTACCGGCAAAAGTGTCGAGGGCCGCGATATCCAATTGCTGCGCCGTGGCAAGGGTGGCGAAGGCCGACGCAAAGTCTGGATCATCGCGCAGCAACACCCCGGCGAGCACATGGCCGAATGGTTTATGGAAGGCATCATCGAACGCCTGCAACAGGACGGCGATACCGAGCTGAAAAAACTGCTGTCCGTCGCCGACCTGTACCTGATACCGAACATGAACCCCGATGGCGCCATCCATGGGCATCTGCGTACCAATGCCATGGGCCAGGACCTCAACCGAGCCTGGCAGAGCGCCAATCAGGAAACCAGCCCCGAAGTGCTGTTCGCCCAGCAGCAGATGGAAAAGTATGGCGTCGACCTGTTCCTCGATATCCACGGCGACGAGGAAATCCCCTACGTGTTCACCGCCGGCTGCGAAGGCAATCCCGGCTACACTCCGCGTATCGAGAAACTGGAAAAACACTTCCGCAGCCACTTGAGTGGGTTGACCCGCGACTTCCAGACCACCCACGGCTACACCCGCGACCTGCCGGGCGAGGCCAACATGACGCTGGCCTGCAATGCCGTCGGCGAGAAGTACGACTGCCTGTCGCTGACCCTGGAGATGCCCTTCAAGGACAACGACGACGCGCCCAACCCGAAAACCGGCTGGTCAGGCGAGCGCTCCAAGCAATTGGGCAAGGACGTCTTGAGCACCGTGGCCGATATCGTCACGGCGCTGCGCTAACCTCCCCGCCCCCGGCATCAGCCCTTGGTGCCGGTCATGCTTTGCAATACACCATCGCGCCGGATCAGGCCGTGGAACAACGCCGCGGCCAGGTGCAACAGCACCGTCAGGAACAACAGGTAAGCGAGATAACCATGGGCCTTGCGCAACAGCGCAAACAATGGCGCGTTCGCCCCTACCAGTGCCGGCAGTTGTACCGAACTGCTGAGCATCACCGGATCGCCGGCCGCCGAAATCATTGCCCAGCCCAACAAGGGCAACACCAGCATCAATGCGTACAGCACCAGGTGGGACGCCTTGGCCGCCAACACTTGCCACAGTGGCAAATCGGCGGGCAGCGGCGGTTGCCGGGTAGAGAAACGCACCACCAAGCGCACGATCACCAGCGCCAGAATCGCGATACCCAGCGGCTTGTGCAGGTGAATCAGCCACTCGTGACGTTCCGACACGGATGCCACCATGCCCGCGCCGATAAACAACATGGCGATGATCATCAGCGCCATCAACCAATGCAGCAGACGCGCCAGTGGTGCGAAAAACCTGGGTTGAGCATTCATGGCTTCGACTCCTGTGGGGCGCTGTGCAGTGGGCTGACTTCACCCGCGCGGCGCAGGTAGGAACTGGCGTAAGCGGCCGAACGGGCAGCCAGCAATGGGTCGTTGGAGGCTTCGATGCCGCTGGGCAGAATCAGCGGGTCGAAGTTGATATCGCGGCAATCACCGTCCGCCTGGGGCTGGCTGCTTTGCAGCACCAGGGTGCCGGCGTTGAGCACCTTGTGCTCACCGGTCCAGGGCTTGCTGGCGTCGTCCACCGGGTCGCCGGGGTTGGCCAGGGTCATGTTCAATTGCCAACGCAGCGGCCCGGCCGCCAACCGCTGCACCAAGTCTGTTTCCAGGAAATCGCTGCCCGGCGGCGCGCTGTCACCGCTTGCGTCCTGGCTCTGCGGCACCACGCCCCAGCGTACGGCCTGGCGTTTGCCATCAGTGCCTACCAGGTAAAACGCATTGATGCCGTTATAGGTTTGCGTGGCATAGCTGGCCGACGGCTTGGCGGTCTTGACCCACGCCAGGAACGGCGCCGTCTCCGGGTGTGCGGCGAAAAACGCGGGCATGCTCGCAGGATTCGGCTTGCCGGTGGCCGGGTCCGGCGCGCCGGCCTTGAGCAACTGGTAAAACGCCTCGGGCGTGCCCACCGGGAACACCGGCATGCTGTTCATGCCCGTGCGCCATTGCTGGCCGTTGGCCTGGCTGAACTGCAAGGCCAGACTGCGGATCGGCACGCTGCTGTCCGGCGCATAAGGGTTACCGCTGGGCAGGGCAAACCGGCCAATCACCGGGGTTTTCGCCGCGCTGAATACCTCGGCGCTGGAGTAGGCACGCACCTCAGGGCTGCTTTCGAAATAACCGGCTACGCACACGCCCTTGGCATGATTGCGCCGGAAGCCTGGGTGCTGGCCGTTATTGGTTTCCAAGGCATTGACCAAGGTCTTGGGGCGCAGGCGCTGGGGGTCGAGGGTGCCATTGACGTAGGCAAACGCCCCAGCCATAACCGCCACCACACCACCAATACACGCCAGCCTGACGACCAGACTGGCTGTACTGAGGGGCGGCCGTGGCGGTGATGAATGATCTACCATGAAAAGCTCCAGGGCACGTGGCCGTAGGGGGAAATGAGCTATGAGACGAATCCCATGTAGGTTTATTCCCCTTTTACTGTAGTTATTTTCAAAGTAGATGCGCCGCCCTTCTACCTCTGGTTAAAGGAAGCCGCGCGCTTGCCCAAGAACGCCTGCATGCCCTCCTGCTGGTCCGGCGTGGCGAACAGGCCGTGGAACAATCGGCGCTCCAGACGCACGCCCTCGTGCAATCCCACCTCAAGGGATTGCTCCACAGCCTCTCGCGCCGCCCGGGTAGCCGTGCGAGAAAATCCGGCGATCTGTGCAGCCACCGCCAGCGCCTGCTCCAACAAAGCCGCCGACGGATAAACACGCGACACCAACCCGGCCTGCTCGGCCTCCTGGGCCGTCATCGGCCGGCCAGTCAATATCAAGTCCATGGTCTTGGCCTTGCCGATCAACCCTGTCAAACGCTGGGTGGCGCCCATGCCAGGCATCACGCCGAGCTTGATTTCAGGCTGGGCAAACGTGGCGGTGTCGGCGGCAAAAATCATGTCGCACATCAACGCCAGTTCACACCCGCCACCAAAAGCGTATCCGGCGACTGCGGCGATGGTGGGCGTACGCAGCCGGGTGAACGCTTCCCAGCCGACGAAATAGTCTTCGTTGAGCATCTCCAGATAGGACTTGCCACTCATCTCCTTGATGTCGGCCCCCGCGGCAAAATAGTCCGTGCCGCCGGTGATCACAAAACAGCCCACCTCAGGATCTCGGTCAAGGGTTTCCAGACAAGAAACCAGTTCGGTCATCAGCGCCGAACTCAGCGCATTTTTGACTTCAGGGCGATTGAGCCTGACCAGAATCACCCGGCCATGACGTTCGACCAATACATTCATAAGCACCTCCACTAATTGATAATCTTCAACAACCCCACGCTCTCAGGAATCCCAGATCGCGCCATAAGCGGGTATCCCTTGGGCTTCCAACGCCTGCACCACACGCTGCGTCAGGTTCTGGTTGGCGATGCAGATGACCGCCTCGATGCCATAAGCCTGGACAGCGCCATAGGCCAGTTGCACAAGGTCAGGTTTACCGCGCTCATCGGTATCCCAGATCAGCGCCTGGGGTTGTGCCCGGAGAATTTCATCCACCAATGCGTCACCGTAAGTTTTGCGCGGGCTGCGGGTCGACCAGATCAACCGTATCGGCACGTTGCCTGCCAGCAGGTGCGGCATGACCGGACCGATGCCACTGCCGGTGGCGACGTAGAGCACCGACTTGAATAGCGTCTCCACATTCGCGACCCCGGCGGTGGTAATGCCCTTGACCCAGACCTGGGCAGGCGGTTGCTCAATGAACCGCCCCGTCCAGTCCCCAGCCCGTGAAATGATCAGGCGAAACCCCGCCTGATCCGGCGCAGGGATATTGGCGAAGGAATGCCATTCCAGCAGTGGGTTCAGGCTGATCGCCGTGGATGAGCCGGCAAACGGCGTGGTGTGGGTCAATTGTGCAATTACCGCATGCCGGGAAGGCCGCAGCGTTTCGATCGGCACCCGGCGCAAGCGCAGCCACGGCAGGGCGATACTCAAGGTCAGTAACACCAGCACCCAAAATGCACCGCTGGACAGTGGGTTCCCCCCATCTTCGACGGATGCCGTCAGTGTCAGCCCCCAAAACAGCAGCAGCACCCCCCATCCGGCAAACCGGTGAACACGCTCGAAAGCGTTGTGAAAATGCCCACGCATCCAAGGCAGCGCCATGATCAGCATCAACAACAGCAATGCCATCAACACCGCACCCAGCCACATTGCGCTTGACGAAGCATCACCAGGCTCGCGCAAGTACAGAGCTACCTGCATACCGAACATGGCGCAGAACCAGGCTGTCGCCGCCACTGCCCCGCCACTGTGCAGCCCGCCGAAGTGATACACCTTTGCCACCCGGCGCCGAATGCCCAGCGGCCATTCCAGCGGCACGCGGGTGACCAGCCAGAACAGCCCATTGATCAGGTATTGCTGGCGCACCAAGGTCGCCAGCGAAAGGTTGATCAACACCATCGTCGACACTGCCTGCGTCCCCATGGCCTGCACCCCCGAGCCCAGCCACAGCACCCCTGCATTGCAGGCGATGACCAGTGCAAAGAGACGGTTGTAATAGGAAAACACCGACCACGCGCGCAGGCGCCGCCAGAACCTCGGCTGGGGAGGAATCTGGGCTCGGGCCAGTGCATCAAACATGACCGGCCTCCTTCACGTCCTGCCTTTGTTGCGCCCATTGCAGCAACAGCGCTTTGTCGACCTTGCCTCTGGCCGTCAAGGGCAATTGTTCCAGCGCATAGATCGCCGACGGCACGCAGTAGTAGGCCAAGCGTTGTTCGCTCTGATGCCGGCAAGATTCAATATCGGCGCTGGCCGGTGAAACGAAGGCGATCAGGTTGCGCTCGTCCAGTTTCAGCGTGACGGCGCGTACGCATCCCTCCCCGGCTTCCAGTGCAGCCGACACCGCATCCAGCTCCACACGAAAACCGCGCACCTTGACTTGATCGTCCACACGCCCCAGGTGCTCAAGTTGCCCGTCACGCGTCCAGCGCCCCAAGTCCCGCGTGCGAAACATCCTCGCATCGCCCCCCAGGAACGGATCCGGCCGGTAACGCTGCGCAGTCAGTTGAGCATCGTCCAGGTAGCCGGCTGTCACACCTTTGCCACCGGCCCACATTTCACCGGTTTGCCCTGGTTCACAGGCACGCCCTTGTGCATCGAGGACATACACCGTGTTGTTGGGCGTCGGTGTGCCGATGGTCAGCAATGTGCCGGGGACATGCCGGTGCAAGGTATTGACGATGGTGGTTTCAGTCGGCCCGCAGCCGTTATAGAAATCGCAGTGGCTGGCCCAGCGGTCAGCCAGGGCCTGGGGGCAAGGTTCGCCGGCCACGGCGACCTGCTTGATCGTGGGGCAACGTTGCGGATCGAGCGTGGCCAGGATCGAAGGTGTCGCGATCAACACATCACACTGTGCTGCCGTTTGCGCAATGTCCTTGCCACGGATCAGCAGGGTTGCACCGTGGGCCAGGCAGCCAAGCATTTCCCAGGCGGCCATGTCAAAACCGATATTGAGGATCTGCCCCACGGTGCGGCCAGGCGCCATCCCCATCCGCCCCGGTTCCGTGAGCAGGATATTGCATAGATTGCGATGGGTGACGCGCACACCGTTGGGGCGCCCGGTAGTGCCGGACGTGAACAGCACAAAACACAGATCGTCCGGGTAGGTAACGGCAAATAGACGATGATTGTCCTGGGCAACCCAGGGTTCTTCGGCGAGAAAGTCATCGAGACACAAGCAGCGCTGCGTCGGTGTTTCAGGGATACGTCCCCTCAGGTTCGACAGGGTCAATATGACCGGGCTGGTCAATGTGTCGAGGACCATGGCCAGTTGCACGGGCGGCACGATCCTGGCGTCCTGGGGGACATACGCCGCGCCGATCTTCATCACCGCCAGCAACCCCACCAACATAGGGATCGACCGTTCGACGAACAGCGCCACCGTATCGCCGCGCTTGACCCCCTGCTCGATCAATCGCACCGCCAGGCGGTTAGCCTGGCGGTTGAGTTGTTCATAACTGATGGGCTGGCCCAAACCGACCGCAGCTATGGCCTGAGGAGCCCGTGCCGCTTGAGCTTCGATGGCGTGGTGCACACAGCTATCGTCGAGCGGAACCAACGGCCCCCGGCCCCACTCTTCAAGCATGTACTGCTGCGCGGCGGGTAAATGAGCGAATGCTTCTGGTGAAAAATACGCTTTATCGGTTGGTGACAACGTCATGGACACACCCTCATCGTTTCACCGCCAACCACGTGCTGGCAGTTACAAGGGTGGAGAGACGGCAATCGCCGCGATTACAGCCTCTCAAGCTATGCAGAAACGTCTGACTCAACACAGAGTGAATTTCTTTTCTCGGCTGATGGAATAACCTACAAGGGCCTGCGTCTTCCTCAGTACAACCGACCAGACTTCCACTGCCATGCATGAACTCGACGAACAGTTACGTGAACTCATCCCCAGGTTGCGGCGTTTTGCCGTGTCCCTGACGCGTAACACCAGCAGCGCCGACGATCTGGTGCAGTCGACCCTGGAACGGGCAATCACCCGCTGGGCCGATAAACGCAGCGAAGGTGACCTGCGTGCCTGGCTGTTCTCGATTCTCTACCGGCAGTTCCTCGACGCTCACCGGCGCAGCCGTCGGTATGCGCGCATGCTCGAATTCTTCACCGGCCGTGACGACGCGCACCCTTCGGCAGAGCGCACGGTCATGGCCCAGTCGACCCTGCAAGCCTTCGACCAGCTCAACACCGAACAACGCGCCCTGCTGCTCTGGGTCAGTGTCGAGGGCTTGAGCTACAAGGAAGTCGCCGACATCCTCGACGTACCGCTCGGCACGGTGATGTCGCGTCTGTCCCGGGCACGCCAAGCCTTGCGCCAACTCAGTGACGGCGACATCGCCAGCCCTTCCCTGCGGATACTCAAATGATCAGCCTGCCCCCCAGCGAACGCGATTTGCATGCCTATGTTGACCACCAATTGTCGGAGAGCGACCGCCGTGTGCTCGAAACCTGGCTGGCCGCCCACCCCGACGCCGCGGCTCAAGTGCACGCATGGCAACGCGACGCACAGTTGCTGCGCGCTTCCTTGAGCGGCGCCTTGCAACAGCCGGCCAACCCCGAGCTGGACCCGACGCTGGTTCGCCGACGCCTCAAGCATCAGACGCGCCGCCACGTCGCCAGCGCCGCAGTCCTGCTGATCGCCGTCAGCCTCGGCGGGCTGGGCGGCTGGCATGCCCGCGAAGCCACGCAAGCGCCGACGTTGCCGATGGCCGATGCGATGCAAGCATTCCGCTTGTTCGCCCAGGACGGCATCATGCCGGCCGACTACCAGACCCAGGACGGCGACGCCATGCAGGCGTGGCTGGACCGTTACTTCAACCGCGCCCATCGCCTGCCCGACCTCAGCCCATCGGGCTTCAAACCGGTCAGCGGGCGCCTGCTCACGACCGATCAAGGCGCGGCCGCCATGGTGCTGTACGAGGACGCACAAGGTCACCGCCTCAGCTTCTACATCCGACCACCCGGCCCGAACAACGGGTTCCTGCCCCGTGGCAGCCGCAGTGCCGACGGTTTAGAGGCGCAGTATTGGTCCGGCGGCGGGTACAACTACGCCATGGTCAGGCCGGCGGACCAGCCGGGCACGCCGCTGCTGAAGTTCTAGAACCCTACATCCAGCACCACGTTGTCGAGGTAGGTGCCACCCGGTGGCGTGGCTTGGTCGGTGTAGATCCGGGCGTTGTAGTTGAACACCTGGCTGCCGGTGCCCAGGCCGTTGCCGGGGTTGATTTCCGCCGAGGCACTGGCGCGCCGCGACGCGCCCACGCTGCCCCAACGGGTGGCGCCGGCGCCCTGGAAGATGTCGTAGGCCAAGAGATTACTGCCGGAAATCATCTGCCGTCGTCCGCCCACACTCACCGGGTTCTGCCCGTCGCCCAGGCCGACGGTGTAGGCGCTGCCCTTGGTGCAGGCGACACTGGCCTGGCCGTTGACGGTGGTGAAGGCGCTGACCACTGGCGCACTGCCGAACGCGATCGCCGGCGTGGTGATCTGACAGTCATTGGCAACGGTTATGCTGACGTTCAGCGTGCTGGTGCCACTGCCGATATCGCGCCCTGCGCAGATACCGCCGATGCCAATGCCCGCGCAATAATTCCAGCTCCATAAAATACTCAGTGTCTCGCTGTACACGCCTGCCGCCACGTTACTGCCAACGGTGGTGGCAAAGTAGAGTGGCAAGGTTTTGGTGCCGGGGCCGAACACCAGCCCCAAGTTCGCGGCAATGCCGCCACTGCCGCCGAAATCAAATGCGCTGCCCCGCGTTATCGGGAACGAGGCGGTGTTGTTGCCGTACACCGTGTAGCTGATGACATCACCCGTCGGCCCGAGCATGCCGCCTTGCGCCGAACCGGTAATGGTCGCGTAGAAGTGATCACCGGACGTCAGTACCGACAGCAACGCCGGTGTGCAGTTGATGCCACCGTTGGTGGTCGAACTGGGCTGGGACGTGGTACGTACCGTCATCGAGCTGACTGCCGTGCCGAAGCTGGCCGGCACGGTGGCCACCGCCGAACAGGCGGCTTGCACCGGTATCGATACGGCCAAGCTCGCCACCCCCCACAGCCATTCCTTGACCCGCACACGCACACTCCTTATGTCATTGGCACACCAGCGGCCCGATCAGCGGCACCTGTTCCCGAGTGGTATCCAGTTCAAACCTGGCCTGGCACGTCTGGCCATTGCCGAGGGTAACTTGCAAGGTGTTATGGGCCGCCAGGTTTTCCAGGTACACCAGGCCATCCCAGCCCACCACCGCCAGCGCGCCGCTTTGCTCGTGACGTACCTGGCTGCCCAGGGGCAGTTCCGCATGCTGGGCATCGACCAGCGTGATACTCGCCGAAAGCACCCGACGCATCGGGAACTCGAGCAGATAACCGCTGCCCCGGCGCACGGCCACGCGTTGCTCAACGTTGGGGACTTGCACACTGGCCGGCAGGTTCAGCGGGTCAATCTCGTATTTGGCGCGGTAGTACGCACTGGTCCACGGCACCAGCAGGTGGCCGTTGCGATCGGTCTGGCCCACCACCTGGTTTTCATAGCGCACCGGTACACCGCTGAAGCCATCGGTACTCACCACCACAAATGCATCGTTGACGCGGTTGGCGACGAACACCTGATGGTCCATCCACACCAGTGAGCCGCTGGCATCCGCCCAACGGGTTTCGCTGTCGCGGCTGCCATACACGCCCGCCTGCAACTGCACCGACTGCAAACGCCAGGTCAGGTCGGCCTGGCGATAAGCCGGCCCATCACCGCTGGCGTAACCCAGGTTGACGCCCACCCCGCCTTCGGCCGGCACGGCGCGGCTGTAATTGACCCGTTGCAGGCTTTGCCCGGTCTTGCTGCGCTCACTGCCGACGCTGAGGCTGCCGTAAACGTCGAACGGAATCACCAGTTGCGCCTGCACCGCCCAACTGCTGTCGCCCACCTCATGGTTGGCCGACAGGTAAAAACTGCTGTTGCGCCACAGCGGTTTGCTCCAGGTCAGGTTCACCAGGCGCGTGCGTGAATCATCCGCCGCCTGCACATCAAAATAACCGACGCCCAGGCTGCCGAAATCGTTGAGGTTCAGACTCAAGGTCGCCTGCTGGCTGCGTTTGCTGAGGCTGGCGTAAGGCGTGTCGATCAGGCTCAGGTCGGCGTATTGATCGCGGCGCTCTACCCGTTGGTACGACAGGCTGTAGAGCGGGTTGCTGTATTGGTAGCCCAGGCTCAATTGCTGGCCGGTCCTGCCGTCATACTGGCTTTGGCTGATCGCCGTGTTGAGCACACCGAAGGTGCCCATTCGCAGGTTGCCACCCACGCCGCCCAGGGTCAGGTCGTTAGAGGCTTCCGCGTGGCTTTCCAACGTGAAGGCATCGGACAGCCCGTGGCGAAACGTAGCGCTGACCAGCCCAGGGCCATAACCAAAATCACGCACGGTGTAGTCGCGACGCAGATTACCCGCCGCTACCGAAAAGTCCGACAAGCCCTGTTGCAACAGCGTACTGGTGACATAGAAGGGTACCGTGGTCGACACTTGTCGGCCCAAGGCGTCGGTGGTGACCACCACCGCTTCCCCAGCGCCGTTGATAAACGGCACGTTGGTCAAGGTGTAGGGGCCTGGCTGCAAATCCGCACTGCTGGTTTTATAACCATTGATAAACAAATCCACCGACGACGGCACCGCCGCCTCGCCCGAGAATTGCGGCAATGGGTAGGTCACCAGGTCCGGGCGTACCGCAAAGTCCCGCGACACCTGCACCCCGCCCAGGCGCACCGAAGTGCTCCAGGGCAACGCGGCGCTGATCACATCCCCCGCTTCGTAGGTCAGCAGGCGTTCATCATCGGAAAACCGCCAGGTGGTGTCATACCGTCGATAACCGTTATCCAGGCTACTGCCGACAGTCTCACGACCAATGGTGGCGCGGTACTGCCCGGTGTTGGACAAGGTTCCCCAGGTATCGAACAGCCGCACTTCGTTGAAGACGCCCAGGTAAGTAGCCGCGTCATCGGTGTCGTTCAGATAGGCGTCGTAGTTGAGCATCGCGCCAAAGCTGGTCAACGCGGGAGTGCGTGGGGAGTTGTCGCGATTGCCGATAAACTGTTCAGGCAACCAGGGGGGCGGCACGGTGAGCACCAGCCGCTGGCCCTGGCTGTCGTAGTCGCTGTGCAGGCCCGGCAGGTTATCCAGCGCGATTTCGCTACCGACGTCGGCAGGCAGTTTCATGCCCACCTCTTGCAATACCGAGGCCGGCAGGAACAATTGCCCGGCGCGCTGATTGACCGCGACCACACGGCCGGTGTCCTGCTGGTTGACCACCAGTTCCAGGAACAACTGCGCATCAGCAACAGCCTCCATGCTGCTGGGCGGCGGCGGCAACGGTGCAGCCATGCCCAGCGGCGCAAGCGCCAGGCCGGACAAGCCACCCACCCACACCCTTCGCCATAACCCTGGAGCCTGACCTTGGCTCACCACTACTTTGTGTCCGTCAATGGACATCTCCATCCGTTAACATCCGGGGCTGCTCCATGCCCTAGCGCATTGCCCTACCGCCCCGGCGCCAGGCTCTCCAGCTGCGTTGCACCATTGATGCGGACCTGTAGCGGCTGATCAACGGGTAACCCGTCCGGCACCGGCCAGCGCATGGTCGCGCCCGGCAACACATAGCCCAACAAGCCCTCCACCAGCGGTCGAGGCTGGCCGCCCTGTTTGAACGCGGCATCGGTCAAACGCGCATGCACGGCGCCCTGGTTGCGCATTTCGACGTAGTTGCGTGCGCCCACCGTGACCTTCTTCCAGCTCAAGTCCGGTTTGCCCGCACCCTTCGGGTCGCGATCACGGGTGCCGTCGTCCTTGCTCCACAAGCCCGGCCCATAGGCGAACAGTGGCACCGAATAACGCATCTGGAAGCGGATCGCTGCAGCGGTCTTGCCATCGGCCGGCGTGGCGATGGGTGTGGCCGATGGGATTTCATCGATGATGATGCGATAGGCCAGCTCCTGGCCCGGCGGCACGTCTTTGGTACGGGTCAGGCGCACCAGTTGCTTCTGCCCCGGCTCGATCTTCGCCACCGGCGGGCTGCCGATCACGTCGCGCTGGTTGTGGTACTGCTCGTCGAAACCCTGTTGGGTCCAGGCAAATACACGGATTTGCAGGTTGGCGGTCTCGGTGCCGCGGTTCTCCAGCCACAGGGCGCTGGCCTGTTGATCGGCCTCCAGCACCGGGTCAATCGGCCAGATCAACACGGAGCTGGCAGCCCGCACATTCGCCACGCCCAGTACCATCATGCTGATAACACCCGCGATCCATCCTCGCCGGGAAGCTGCATCCATAAATCCCACTCCTTGTGCCGATCGCTTTACCACGACAGCTGCACCTGCAGCGTATCGCTGTACGTCCCCCCAGGCTGGTTGCCCGGTAACTGCACTCGCCCATAAATCGGCAAGGTGATGTTGTTGGCGTTGCTGTAGGTCACGCTGACGCTCTGGCTGATCCCCAGGCTCTGGCTGAAGGCCGCGTCGCGAAACAACTGGTAAGCCACTTGGGCAGTGCCGCTATTGAGCTGCATCCGCCGGCCGCTGGCGTTATACAAACCGCCATCGACACTCATGTTCAGCGCGACCCCTGGCGTGCATTGCAAGGTCACCCCCCCGGTGAGCGCGACGGACGCCGTGCTGGTCGCCAGCGCTGAGTACGTGCCAAACGCCAGGCTGCCGTAATTCGTGCCGCCGCCGACCACCAGGCACCCCGGGGTGATCGTCGCACTGACCTGGAACGACTGGCTGGTCACCGCCAACAGCGACACCGGCATGCCCCAGCCCACGCACACCAGCAACGCCGCCCACCCAACGCGATTCATGCGCTTAGAAGGTCAGGGTCACGGCAACGGTGTCTGTGTACGTGCCGGCCGGCAGCCCCGCCTTGCCGGTAGCCTTGCCGTAGATATTCACGGCCTGGGCAACCCCGGTGCTCGGCGCCAGGTTGATCACCCCTCCGATGGCCAACAGGTTCGAGTGGCCGCTGTCGGTGTAAAGGTCGTAGGGCACGTAATTGGCCACGCCGTCGTACAGCGCACGTCCTCCACCGGCGGACTTGCCATCGTTGGCCCCTGCAGACACCGTCAACGAGGGTGAAGTACCGGCCGAACACAAGATCGACAACGCTCCGCCGCCGCCGCCCAGCACCTGGCCGGTGGCTTGGGTGAACAGGCTATTGGCGGTACCGAAGTTCAACGCACCGAAACTCATCCCGCCGGTCGCCGCCGCACCGTTGACCAGGCAACTGCTGGTCAACACCAGGGTGGAGGTCACCGTGCCAGCCACCGTGGCCGCCTGCGCAGCCGACACCCACGCCAGCGCCATCAAGGGGAAAACTGCTTTGGAGACAAGTGCATGCATGATATTCATCCTCATGGTTTACCAATCCAGAGTCACCGTCAGGGTGTCTGTGTAGATGCCGGCCGGTAAGGCCTTGGTATTCGCCACCACCAAGCCGAATAACAGGATCGGGATGTGTGTGCCCTTGGTCATGACGAAATGGTGTTGCTGACCGATGCTGTAGGAGATTCTCCCCAGCGGATCGGCCGACAACTGATACGGAATGCTCTGACGACCATTGCTCAGGCGCCGGACAGTGCCGTCACCATTGGTGCCACCGTCGATGGTCACTTTAAAACTGCTCACCACCGACGGATTGCAGGACACCGACAACGGCGCCTTGGTCACATCGGTAACGACCGCGCCCAGAGGGTTGGTCCAGGTCGGGCCCTGGCTGCCGAAGTCGAGCATGGCGGTGCCGCCGGTAGCATTGAGCGGCGTGGTCACCCCACCTTTGCTCACCTCGCAACTGGCCGTAATCACCAGGCGCGCCTGAATCTGCCCACTGACCGCCGCCTCAGCGTCACCCGCCAGCAGCAACAAGCCGCCCACGGCTACCAGGGCCCAACCCCGGCTTACCATGTGACGGTGACCTTGAGCAGGTCGGAATAGCGGCCGACGGCGGGAATATCCCTCAACGGTTCGATACGGCCATACAGGGGCAGGTCGACGCTGCCGGAGTCAGGCACGCGCCCGCTCAACGGTTCATTCACAGGCAAGGGGATGCGACGCGCGGCGTCAGCGTACAGGCGATAGGGAATGGGCCGGGCCGAAGGCGCAGCCGTGGCGAGGTAACGCACTTCACCGACGCCACCATGCAGGCCACCGTCCACGCGCACTTGGTAGGGCGTATCGGGGTTACATTCAAGGCGCGGTTGACGCTGGCTGATCAGGGCCGCGCTCAAGGGACCGGCCGGGTCGTCCAGGCGCGGGCCACTGCCGAAGTCCAGCACACCCAGCTGTTCGATACCGGCACTGCGGGTGGTGCCCACCAATTGGCAGCCGCGCTGTACGTCGATGCGCACCACCACTTGCAGTTGCGCGCCGTAGACCGTACTGCCAAGCATGGCGCCCATGACGGCCAATACTGTGTGTCCCTTCACAGCCCCAATTCCTTATACAGGGGTACAAACTTTGTATGAGGTTAGTCATTTAGCAAGAATCCGCCAGTTTGCGCGGAACAGCCCATACGTCATGCCTTTTTGAGATAACGACTTGCCTGCTTCTCTATTGGTCAAATCGCACCCAGGCCCCTAAAGTAAGCGACCCCCGACACACAGAGCGACTCGTATTGGCCGTGCTTTCCCTGATCCAACGCCTGCTGGGTAAAAAAACCGACGCCTCGGACACCTCGCCCATCGCCGCTTTCTTTGCACAAAAAGCCGCGCAACAGGGCTACACCCTCAGTACCGGCCAGACCCAGGCAATTGCCGCCCTGGCCCGAGAAACCCGGCAGCTGCTCGGCGGTCAGCGCACACGCAGCCTGTACCTGCATGGCCCGGTGGGGCGGGGTAAAAGCTGGCTGCTCGATGGTTTTTTCCAGGCGCTGCCGATCGACGAGAAGCAGCGCGTGCACTTCCACGATTTTTTCGCCCGCCTGCACCGGGGCATGTTCCAGCACCGCGAACACACCGATGCCCTGGCCGTCACCCTGGATGAACTGCTGGCAGGTTGTCGCGTGCTGTGTTTCGACGAGTTCCATGTCCACGACATCGGCGATGCGATGCTGATCAGCCGCTTGTTCAAGGCGCTGTTCCAGCGGGGCATCTGGGTGTTGGTGACGTCCAATTACCCCCCCGAAGGGTTATTGCCCAACCCCCTTTACCACGAACGCTTCAAGCCGGTGATCGACCTCATCGCCGCACGCATGGACGTGTTGGAGGTCAGTTCGCCGCAGGACTTCCGCAGTCTGCCCCAGGCCCATGCCGAACAACGGTTTACCGAAGGGCAATATGTGTGGCCGGGCACTGCGCAGCAGCGCGAAGACCTTGGGCTGCCCGCCACCGACTCGCCACCGCACCGTTTGAGCGTCGGCACCCGGCAATTGACTTACCGCCATCGGCAGGCACGCACCATCGCTTTCACCTTCAACGACCTGTGCGAGCAACTCACGGCGGTGATGGATTACCTGCTGCTGTGCCAGGACTACGACCATTGGATCATCGACGGCCTGCCCCAACTGGCAGAATGCCCCATCGCCGTGCAACAGCGTTTTATCAACCTGGTGGACGTGCTTTACGACCGCGATAAGCGCCTGACCCTGATCGGCCACCAGCCCCTGCCGCTCGCCATGGAAGGCCAGGCCATCGATCTGGCCCGCACGGCGAGCCGCCTGAGTCAATTACAAACGGTCTGCCCGCAATGGGCATCCGACCCGGTATCATGAGCGGCATTTACACCTACCTTGCCGAGTGATCGCGCCGTTCATGAATACCCTCGCCCAACTCAAGGCCGGCCAATTGGCCGGCACCCGACGCCTGGACCTGTCCTGTGGGCTGACCGAATTCCCGCCGGAAATCTTTGAACTGGCCGATTCCCTGGAGATCCTCAACCTCACCGGCAATGCCCTGAGCAGTCTGCCCGACGATCTTCACCGCCTGACCCACTTGCGCATCCTGTTCTGCTCGAACAACGCCTTTACCGAGTTGCCGGAATGCCTGGGCCAATGCGCCCAGCTGAGCATGATCGGCTTCAAGGCCAACCAGATCAGCCATGTGCCCGCCGCCGCCCTGCCACCGCGGCTGCGCTGGCTGATCCTCACCGACAATTGCATCCGCCAATTGCCCCACGAACTGGGCGAGCGGCCACTGCTGCAAAAGCTGATGCTGGCCGGCAATCAACTGGAGCACTTGCCGCAAAGCCTGGCCCACTGCCACAACCTCGAGCTGATCCGCATCGCCTCCAACCGTTTCACCCATTTGCCCGAATGGCTGCTGAACCTACCGAGCCTGACCTGGCTGGCCTATGCCGGTAACCCGGTGGAAATGGCGGCGGTAACGGCCGATGAGCACACGACGGCGAGTATTCCCTGGCCTGAGCTGGAACTGGCCGAGGTACTCGGCGAGGGCGCGTCCGGGATCATCCGCAAAGCCCTGTGGAAGCCTTTGGCCAAACCTGTCGCGGTCAAGCTGTACAAAGGCACCATCACCAGCGACGGCTCGCCCTTGCACGAAATGCAAGCCTGTATCGCCGCGGGCCTGCACCCGAACCTGATCAAGGTACAGGGCCGCGTCGTCGGCCACCCCGACGACCAGGCCGCGCTGGTCATGGACCTGATCGATGCGAGTTACCGCAACCTGGCCGCCCTGCCCAGCTGGGACTCTTGCACCCGGGATATCTACGAAGCCGATACCCGCTTCAGCCTTGAGGTGGCGTTGCGCATGCTGCGGGGCGTGGCGTCGGTGGCGGCGCACCTGCATCGGCAGGGCATCACCCATGGCGACTTGTACGCGCACAATATCTTGTGGAATGCAGCGGGCGATTGCCTGCTGGGCGATTTTGGCGCGGCCTCGTTCCATGCTATGGCGGACACGTTGGAAACCAGGGCGTTGCAACGTATCGAAGTGAGAGCGTTTGGGGTGTTGCTGGGGGAGTTGTTGGAGCGAGTTGAAACGGGCGGGAGCGGCGAACTCGTAGCGCTGCAAAAGCGTTGCTGTCAGCCGCAGGTAATGGCCCGACCAAGCTTTGAAGAAATTGAAGCGCTGCTGCAATCTGCACAACAGCACTGAAACCCTGTGGAAGGGAGCAAGCCACCTCCCACATTTTGACCTTATCTCTCGAGTTGCAGATCAGCCGGCCAAACCGACGAACATATCCTGCACGTCATCATGGTTGTCCAGGCCTTCCAGGAAGGCCTCGACTTCGGCCATCTGCTCATCGGTCAAGCCGCTGACCGGGTTCTTCGAGAGATAGCCCAACTTGGCCGACAGCACGGTGAACCCCTGCTCCGGCAGTGCTTTCTGCACAGCGTCCAGGTCGGTGGTCTCGGTGATGAACAGGGTGGTGCCCTCTTCCTCGCCGTCTTCGAAATCCTGGGCGCCGGCTTCAATAGCGGCCATTTCCGGGTCCGCGTCCGGGGTGTCCGGCGAGGCTTCGATCAGGCCGACATGGTTGAAGTCCCAGGCCACGGAGCCGGAGGCGCCCAGTTGGCCCTTGCGGAATGCCACGCGGATTTCCGCCACGGTACGGTTGATGTTGTCGGTCACGCATTCGACGATCAACGGCACCTGATGCGGGGCAAAACCTTCATAGGTGACACGGTGGTACTGCACGGTTTCGCCCAGCAGGCCGGCACCTTTCTTGATGGCGCGGTCCAGGGTCTCCTTGGGCATCGAGGCCTTTTTGGCCTGCTCCACCACCAGACGCAGGTGGGCGTTGGTCGCGGTGTCGGCACCGTTACGGGCGGCGATGGTGATCTCTTTCACCAGCTTGCCGAAGATCTTGCCCTTGGCATTGGCTGCCGCTTCTTTATGTTTGACTTTCCACTGTGCGCCCATGACTCACTCTCTTTTATCCATCGCGCCGAAACGTCTACTGGCCGGCGCTTTGGGGGCAGAGTTTATAGGGCAAAAACGCTCCAATCCACCAAAAAACCGTCAAGAGGCCAACTCGAAAAACGCCTGGATCAAGCGCAATGAGCGACGTCGCTCCAGGCAACCGAGCAGGTGCCGGTTGACCAGCCCATCACTCCGCAAGGCAATCGCCTGTACCCGAGGGTCGGGGCTGACCTCCATTGACGACACCACGCCCACACCCAATTGCGCGGCGACGGCTTCGGTGACCGCTTCACGGCTGTCCAGCTCCAACAACACCCTGGGCTGTACACCGCCCGCCTGGCAGGCGTCATCAAAGGTACGCCGGGTGATGGAACCGGGTTCACGCAGCACCATGATCACCTCGTTGAGCTGCTCCAGGTCAATGCCGCCAGGCTGCTTGGCCCAGGCATGGCCCGCCGGCACCAGCGCGCAGATCCGCGACTCACTCAAGGGCTGCAAATGCAGGCCGTGGCGCGGCTCCACCTCGGTCAGCACCGCCACGTCCGCATGCTCGGACAGCAGCGCCGCCAGGGTTTCCTGAGCATTGCCCAACCGCAGGTTGACGGTGATGCCCGGATAACGCGCGCGCAGGCTGGCAATCATCGGCATCACCAGGTGCGGGCCATCCGCCGCCACTTCCAGGCGCCCGGTCAGCAGTTGCCGGTTGGCCTCCAGCAGCATCTGCGCCTCATCCACCAGGCCGAAGATCGCCCGCGTGATCGCGGCCAGGCGCGTGCCCTCCTCGGTCAACTCCACCCTCCGGGCCGTGCGGCGCAGCAGCGGGATCTGGTAGTGCTCTTCCAGGGCCTTGATATGCCCTGTCACCGCCGGCTGGCTGATAAACAACCGTGCCGCCGCCCGGGTAAAGCTGCCCTCGCGGGCCACGGCATCGAATGCGCGCAGTTGGAACAGGTTCATAGCTATCGGCCTCACTGATAGCTCGCATAACAACAAACAATTTGATTGATAACAAGCCAAACTGCAATTTAGGCGCCGTAGATTGACTCCACCGCTTCACGAGGAGCTGCAATGACCCCGCCGATTCTGCTCACGCCCGGCCCCCTGACCACGTCCGCCCGCACCCGCCAGGCAATGCTGATGGACTGGGGCTCATGGGATGACCGTTTCAACCAACTCACTGCCGGTGTCTGCGAGCAGTTGCTGGCGATTATCAACGGTGCCGCCAGCCATTATTGCGTGCCCTTGCAAGGCAGCGGCACCTTTGCCGTGGAAGCCGCCATCGGCACCCTGGTGCCCCGCAACGGCAAGGTGCTGGTGCTGATCAACGGCGCCTACGGCAAGCGCCTGGCGAAGATCTGCGCAGTGCTCGGCCGCGCATTCACGGCCTTTGAAACCGCCGAGGACGAGCCGACCACCGCCGCCGACGTGGACCGCCTGTTGCAGGCGGACCCCACCCTCACCCACGTCGCGTTGATTCACTGCGAAACCAGTACCGGCATTCTCAACCCGCTGGCGGCGATCGCCCGGGTGGTGAAGTACCACGGCAAGCGCTTGATCATCGACGCCATGAGCTCGTTCGGCGCCTTGCCGATCGATGCCCGCGAGGTGCCGTTCGACGCCCTCATTGCCGCTTCGGGCAAATGCCTGGAGGGTGTGCCGGGCATGGGTTTCGTTTTTGCGCAAAAGCACGCCCTGGCCTCCGCCGAGGGTAATTGTCATTCCTTGGCGATGGACCTGTTCGACCAACACCGCTACATGGCCAGTACCGGTCAATGGCGCTTCACTCCGCCGACCCATGTGGTCGCAGCCCTGCACGAAGCGCTGGTGCAATACGCCGAGGAAGGTGGCCTGCCTGCGCGCTATCAACGCTACGCCAGTAATTGCCAGGCGCTGCTGGACGGCATGGCTGAACTGGGCCTGCACAGCTTTTTGCCGGCAGCGATCCAGGCGCCGATTATCGTGACCTTCCACGCCCCGCAAGACCCGCGTTACCAGTTCAAGGCGTTTTACGAACGGGTCAAGGCCAAGGGGTTCATCCTGTACCCCGGCAAATTGACTCAGGTGGAAACCTTCCGCGTGGGCTGTATCGGCCAGGTCGACGCCAGCGACATGCACGCCGCCGTCGCCGCCATCGCCGAGGCACTGCAATCCATGCATATCAACCTTTCTTCTCAGGGATCGCCGGCATGAACTATCAACCCCCCAACACCCTCCAGGCCGTGATCCTCGACTGGGCCGGCACCGTGGTCGACTTCGGCTCCTTTGCCCCCACGCAGATCTTTGTCGAAGCCTTCGCCGAGTTCGGTGTGCAGGTGTCCATCGACGAAGCCCGCGGCCCGATGGGCATGGGCAAATGGGACCACATCCGCACCTTGTGCGATCAGCCGCAGGTAGCTGAACGCTACCGCAAGGCGTTCGGCCGCAGCCCGACCGACGATGACGTCACCGCGATCTACCAGCGTTTCATGCCGCTGCAGATCGAAAAGATCGCCGAGCACTCAGCGCTGATCCCGGGCGCCCTCGACACCATCGCCCGGCTGCGCGTGCAAGGCATCAAGATCGGTTCCTGCTCAGGCTACCCCAAGCAAGTGATGGACAAGGTGGTTGCCCTTGCCGCCACCCACGGCTACATCGCGGACCATGTGGTTGCCACCGACGAAGTGCCCAACGGCCGACCATGGCCGGCCCAGGCCCTGGCCAACGTGATCGCGCTGGGGGTCGATGATGTGGCGGCGTGCGTGAAGGTCGACGACACCGTGCCAGGCATTCTTGAAGGTCGTCGCGCCGGGATGTGGACCGTGGCCCTGACCTGTTCCGGCAATGCCCTTGGCCTGACCTACGAGCAGTTCCGCGCATTGGACAGCGCCACGTTGGCCTGCGAACGCAAACGCATCGGGCACCTGTTCGAAGGCTCGCGCCCGCACTACCTGATCGACACCCTCCTGGAGCTGCCGGCAGTCATCACGCAGATCAACCAGCGCCTGGCTCGCGGCGAAATGCCGCAAAGCGGCTGACAGAGGTCAAAACAACGGTATTTACGCCAGGCAAACCACTCAAAATCGGCATACAGTTAAAGCACTCCGTCGCCAAAGAACGGAGGTTTGCCCTGATGAGTGAGGAACCCAGCGATGCCGTGGAAAAATTCCGATACGCGTTACAGCACCATGTCGATAGCGTTGCACTGGGTGATGGTGGTGCTGCTGGCGGTGGTTTACGCCTGCATTGAGTTTCGTGGGGTCTTCCCCAAAGGCAGTGGCGGTCGGGCATTGATTGTGGAAATGCACTTCATGTTCGGCCTGACCATTTTTGTACTGGTCTGGTTGCGGCTGTTCGCACGCGCACTGGGCGTGGCACCGAAAATCGTGCCGGCACCGCCGCCCTGGCAGGCTGCACTGGCGACACTGATGCACGTGGCACTCTATGTGTTCATGATCGGCACGCCGATCCTGGGCTGGTTGATCGTCAGCGCCCAAGGGCATTCCGTGATGTTCTACGGAATAGAGTTGCCGCCCCTGATCGGCGAAAACAAAGACTTGGCCAAGCAGATCAAGGAGTGGCATGAACTGAGCGGCACCGTCGGTTACTGGCTGATCGGGCTGCATGCCTTGGCGGGGATCTACCACCACTACATCGTGCGCGATAACACCGCGCTGCGCATGATGCCGGGCAAGCGCGCTACCCCGTGAACCCTCGGCGGCCTTGCAAGCCGCCGGTATGAATGAAGATCAACCGGGTGCCGGCCCTGAAACGTCCGGCCTCGATCTGCTGCTTTAACGCCAGCAGCGCTTTGCCGGTATAGAGCGGCTCCAGCGGCAAGCCACAGGCCTGTTCAGTAGCCTCGATAAAGTCGCGCAACACCGCGTCGATTTTGGCGAAGCCGCCCCGGCAGGCGTCCAGCAGTTCGTAACCGCCCGGCACTAGCGCCTCGATGTTCTGCGCAACACCGTGATCATCCGGCACGGCCATGGCGCCGTACACCGGATGCGCCCCCGCCTCAGCCAGGACCAGGCCCGCGAGCGTCGTGCCGGTACCCGCCGCCAGCCACCAGCCGTCATAGTCCGCCCAACCCAAGGTGTGCAATTGCGCGCGCGCCTGTTCCAGCAGCACCGCGCAGCCCAATGCACCGGCCATTCCGCCTCCGCCTTCGGGCACAGGATGCAGGTGCGGGTATTGCTCGCGCCAAGGCAACCAGAAGTCCGGCGCATGCCGCGCGCGATAGCCGCCGTAGCCCAGCCAATGCAGCTGCATGCCGAACGCTTTCAGGTCGAGCGCGGTGGGCGTGTCTTGAGGGTGGCCGCGCAACAGGCCAACGGTGGGGAAACCCAAGCGTTGCCCGGCCGCCGCCAAGGCGTGCAAATGGTTGGAGTAAGCGCCGCCCAGGCTGATGATGCCGCTGGCGGTTTGCGCCTGCGCCAGATGCCCGGTGAGCTTGAACCACTTGTTGCCGCTGATCAGCGGGTCGATGCGGTCCAGGCGCAGTACCGCCAACTCGACGCCCTTCAACCAGTCCAGGTGCAAGGGTTCAAGGGGAGCGCGGGGAAGCCAGTCGAAGGGGCCCATCGGGGGATCTGCATGAAAAACGGGGCGGTAGTCTAACACCGCCACGCTTGTGGCCTTACAGCTCGGCCGCCAGGCGTGAACCCTGG
Organism: Pseudomonas sp. R19M; assembly: GCF_050312585.1. Classification (NCBI taxonomy): domain Bacteria; kingdom Pseudomonadati; phylum Pseudomonadota; class Gammaproteobacteria; order Pseudomonadales; family Pseudomonadaceae; genus Pseudomonas; species Pseudomonas sp. R19M. Next base: position 21,564 of record NZ_JBNPJV010000086.1, on the reverse strand, counting down.
TTGATCGCACGCTTGGCATCCAGCTCGGCCGCCACGTCGGCACCGCCGATCAGGTGCACGTTCTGGCCCGCCGCGACCAGGCCTTCCTGCAACTCACGCAGCGGGTCCTGGCCGGCGCAGATCACAATATTGTCCACCGCCAGCACCTGAGGCTCGCCTTCGGCACCAATACGGATATGCAGGCCCTCATCGTCGATCTTCAAATACTCGACACTGTTGAGCATCTGCACCTGCTTGTTCTTCAGACCGGTGCGGTGAATCCAGCCGGTGGTCTTGCCCAAACCGTCACCGACCTTGGAGGTCTTGCGTTGCAGCAGGAACACTTCACGTGCCGGCGCATGGGGCTGAGGCTTGATCCCGGCCACGCCGCCACGGGCCTGCAGTTGCGTGTCGATGCCCCACTCCTTCCAGAAGGCTTCGCGGTCAAGGCTGGTGGACACGCCTTGGTGCACGAGGAATTCCGAGACGTCAAAACCAATGCCGCCGGCGCCGATCACCGCCACGCGCTTGCCCACCGGCTTGCGCTGCAGAATCACGTCCAGGTAACTGAGCACCTTGGCATTGTCGATGCCCGGGATCGCAGGGGTGCGCGGTGCAATACCGGTGGCCAGGATGATCTCGTCGTAACCGCCCGCCGCCAGTTGCGCCACCTCCACGCGAGTGTTCAGGCACAGTTCGACGTGGGTGGTCTGCAGCTTGCGCTTGAAGTAGCGCAGGGTTTCAAAAAACTCCTCCTTGCCCGGCACTCGCTTGGCGATGTTGAACTGGCCGCCGATTTCGCTGGCCGAATCGAACAGCGTCACTTGGTGGCCACGCTCGGCAGCCACCGTCGCCGCTGCCAGGCCGGCCGGGCCGGCGCCGACCACGGCAATTTTCTTGATCTGTTTGACCGGCAGGTAGTTGAGTTCGGTCTCGTAGCACGCTCGTGGGTTGACCAGGCAGGTGGTCAGTTTGCCGCCGAAGGTGTGGTCCAGGCAGGCCTGGTTGCAGCCGATGCATGTGTTGATTTCATCGGCACGCCCGCCCGCAGCCTTGTTGACGAACTCAGGGTCGGCGAGAAACGGCCGCGCCATCGAAACCATGTCGGCATCGCCTTCGGCGAGGATCTGTTCGGCGATTTCCGGGGTGTTGATACGGTTAGTGGTGATCAGCGGGATCTGCACCGCACCGCGCAGCTTGGCGGTGACCTTGCTGAACGCGCCACGCGGCACCTTGGTGGCGATGGTCGGGATACGCGCTTCGTGCCAGCCGATACCGGTGTTGATCAGCGTCGCACCGGCCTGCTCGATGGCCTTGGCCAACTGCACGATCTCTTCCCAGGTGCTGCCGCCTTCCACCAGGTCGAGCATCGACAGGCGGAAGATAATGATGAAGTTCGGCCCGACGGCCTCACGCACACGGCGCACGATTTCCACCGCCAGGCGCATGCGGTTTTCGTAGCTGCCGCCCCAACGGTCGGTACGGTGGTTGGTATGGACGGCGAGGAACTGGTTGATGAAGTAGCCCTCGGAGCCCATGATTTCAACGCCGTCGTATTCGGCGACCTGGGCCAGCAACGAACAGCTGACGAAATCCTGAATCTGTTTTTCGATGCCCTCTTCGTCCAGTTCCTTGGGCTTGAACGGGTTGATCGGCGCTTGAATCGCGCTCGGCGCCACCTGCTTGGGGCTGTAGGCATAACGGCCGGCGTGGAGGATCTGCATGCAGATCTTGCCGCCCGCTTCGTGCACCGCCTGGGTCACGATCTTGTGCTTCTGTGCTTCGGCATCGGTGGTCAGCTTGGCCGCACCGGCGTAGACCCCACCCTCATCATTCGGGCCAATGCCACCGGTCACCATCAGGCCCACGCCGCCACGGGCACGCTCGGCGAAATAGGCCGCCATGCGTTCGAAACCGCCAGGCTTTTCTTCCAGGCCAGTGTGCATCGAGCCCATCAGGGTACGGTTGCGCAAGGTGGTAAAACCCAGGTCCAACGGGGCCAGCAGATGCGGGTAGGCAGCAGCGGTCATGGTCAAGCTCCACAACAGTTCATCACGGGACGTGGGGCGTTCGTATGACACCCCATCGGTTTATGTCCCACAGACTAAGAGGCGCTGGACCCGCGCTCAATGACTGAAACTGACAAGTTATTGATCCAAATGTACAGCGCCCCTTGGCAAGCCGCGCCATGGGCCCTACCCTAGTCGCGAACCCTGCACCCGGTCTGTTGTCTGTTGCCCCATGCGTAAACTTCTAGCTTTGAGCTTCACCCTGGCCCTGGTTGCCGCCGCCGCCGCGTATCTGGTCTGGACCCAGGAGCGCCCCGTGGCGCATTACCTGTCGGACCTGCGCATTACCCTGGCCGTCAACGAAGGCATTCCGGCCGACCGTGGCAATTTGCTGGGCATCCAGCCGGAGCTGTTTCCCGCCGACTACCAGAGCCTGGAACGCCTGCACCTGAAACTCGCCGCCTACCTGCAAAAGGCCCGGGACCAGGGCCTGATCAACAGCAAGACCGTCGTGGTGCTGCCGGAGCATATCGGCACCTGGCTAATGCTGGGCGGCGAGAAAAACGAGCTGTACCAGGCTATCCACCTCAAGGACGCGATGAACTGGCTGTCGGCCAGCAACCCATTCCTGTTTGCCCGTGCCTGGCTCAGCGCCACCGGCGACAATCGGATGGACGATGCCTACCTGCGCATGAAAGCCGCATCGATGGCCCGCGACTATCAGGCGCTGTTCGGCGGCCTGGCCAAAGAGTTCGGCGTCACCCTGGTGGCCGGCTCCATCACCCTGCCCAACCCGAACGTGAGCCAGGGGCAACTGCAGATCGGCCATGGCGCGCTGTACAACGCCAGCCTGGTGTTCGGCGCCGACGGTTTGCCCTTGGGCCAGCCGCAGCGCCAGCTCTATCCTATCTATGACGAACGTGGCTTTATCCAACCGGGCGCTGAAGACCTTGTCAGCGTGGTCGACACGCCGGCCGGGCGCCTCGGCGTTCTGGTCGGCAGCGACAGCTGGTACCCGGACAACTACCGCAAGCTCAATGAGCAAGGCGCACAGCTGATTGCGGTGCCGGCATTCGTGACCGGTCGCGACACCTGGGACCGGCCATGGCGCGGCTTCAAAAGTGTGTCCACGCCGCCTGAAATCAGCCTCAAGCCCGAAGAACTCAGCGAAGGCGAAGCCTGGCGCCGGCTCACCCTGATCAGCCAGCAGCCGATCAGCCAGGCCACGGCAGGCATGAGTGTATTTCTGCGCGGGCAGTTCTGGGACCTGGGCACCGCCGGGCACAGCTTCCTGAACAGCAACGGGCAGGTCAGTGCCGACAGCGACGCCCGTGGCGCACGCCTGTTGAATATCTGGCTGTAACCCGTGAAGCCGGTGCGCCTTGGGGATCTGTCGGTGGGCTTCGTGCACACCCTGGCCGATGCCATCCACAGCCACGGTATGGACCCGCAACCCTTGCTGCTGCAATACGGCCTGGACCCGGCACGCCTTGCCGAGGCTGGAGCACGCCTGTCGATCCCGCGTTATATGCGCCTGGGCCATGCGGCCATCCAACTGACCGGCGACCCCAGCCTGGGCCTGCGCATGGGCCAGCTCAGCCGCTTGAGCCAGGCCGGGCTGGCGGGTGTCACAGCCGCCCAGGCGCCCAACGTACGCGAAGCGGCACGTACATTGACGCGCTTCGAAGCCTTGTACGGCTCCAACTATCGCGGGCAGTCGAGCTTTCATGAGGATGCTGAAGGCGCCTGGCTGCGGTTTTATTCCATCAGCCCCTACAACGCTTACAACCGTTTTGTGGTGGACTCGATCATCGCCGGCTGGCTGCACCAATTGTCGGGCCTGGCCCAGCAGCCTGTGCGTGCTCAGCGTATCGACATCGAGTTCGAAGCGCCGCAATACAGCGAACACTACCAGGCGCTAGGCGATGTTCACTTCGGCGCGGATGCCAACCAACTGCGCCTAGGCCAGCAAACCCTGGCCCTGCGTAACCCACAGCACTGCCCCAGCACCTGGCATCTGTTGCTGCAGTTGTGTGAAAGGGAGTTGGAACAACTGACCCGCACCCGCAGCCTGCGCGAGCGCATCACCCGTTTGCTCGGGCCGATGCTCAATGGCGGCCGGGAACCGGACCTTGAAGAAGTGGCGGCACGCTTGAAGCTGCCCACCTGGACCCTGCGGCGCAAGCTGGCCGAAGAAGGCACTCAGTTTCGCGCAATTCTTAACGACACTCGCCGCGACTTGGCGATGACCTACATTCGCGACACCGAACTGGCATTCGGCGAAATCGCCTATCTGCTCGGTTTTGCCTCGGCCCAGGCGTTTCAACGGGCGTTCAGGCGGTGGAACAACCAGACCCCAGGGGAATTTCGCCGCAGTCAGCGGCATTCCGCCTGAAGTCGGGGTTACAGCTCAGTGGCGTCATCCACCGGATCCAGCGGGTCCAATTCAAACGCCTGGTACTCCAGCAGTTCTTCCTGATAATCGTCCATGGGTCACTCCTCGCTAGGTTTAATGTGGCTGCAGATTAATGACCTGCACAGCCAGCCTAAAGTGCCGTCATGACGAAAAAAAGTCTGCGCCATGACGTTCCTGCACTCAAGGATTAAACGTAGCAGCATTACGGGGATTTAGCTCGCCCGAATCGAACAACTATTGCAATCATTGCAATTGCAATCAAAAGCGGTTTTCTATTACGGTAATGGCCTTCCTTGCCAGGTGTCCCTCTCCATGACCGTCGCCACCGCACATGCCGCTCAGTTCTGTATCGACGCCTTGAGCTCTGCCACCCTTGCCGGCAACTCACCGCTGGGCACTCTGATCAACATAGCCAATACCCTTGAAGCCAGCCGCCAGGCCTGGGTGATTCGAGGTCAGTCACGCTCCCGGCGCGTGGGTCACTGGCCCACCTGGTTCGCACGCAATACCGCTGAGAGGCCCTTGTTGTATCTGCACAGCGCGCATTCGTCGGCGCAGTTGAGTGCACTGTCGAACATCACTCAACAGCGCGGCATCCTGTGCAACGACATTGAAAACCTGCCCTCGCCCTGGCCCAAGGGCGCTCAGCCTTCCTTACCCCTGTGGCTGGCCACTCACCCGCGCTGTACGCCGTATGACCCCGCCTCAGGCGCGGAAACCCAAGCGATTGTACTGGCGGCGTTGCGTGCACTGTATGTCGACGGCAAGCCAGGGTTTTACTACCTCGCCCTCCATGATCATGAACTGGCAGCGCCCTTGAGTGAGCACAATCGTGACGCCGCATCCAAGGGCATGTACCCGCTCCAGCACGACCTGTCTGCGGATGTGCGGCTGCTCGGCGCAGGCCGGGCGTTGGCGGAGGTCGTGCAGGCCAAGCGCCTGCTGGAACAAGATTGGAATATCAGCGCGCAAGTATGGAGCTGCCCCAGCTATACACGCCTGGCTCGGGAGGCAGCGGCGGCGGCTCGCTGGAATCGCCTGCATCCCACTGCCTCCAGGCGCAGCTGCCATTTGCGTGATTGCCTGGCTGGGAGTACTGCGCCGGTGATTGCCGTCACCGGCTACCCGCAGGCGATTGTCGACCAATTGGCAGCGCACGTGGACGCGCGGTTCATCGCGTTGGGCGCGGGGTCAGTGCAAGCGGCGGCGCCGACCCGGTGCTGGATTGTGCTGGCGGCCTTGAAAGCACTGGCGGATGAAGGCCATGTCGATGTCCGCCAGGTGGAAAAAGCGTTGAATCGGTACCGACTGCAATGAACCGCAGTGCGAACAAAATGTGCTGGCGCCTGGCTCCCCCCTTATTTGATCTCAGGGTTTACGTCGACCACGAACCTGCACTCCTGCCTCCATCGCTAGCCCTGCCGTGCGCTCTAGCGCGTCCGCAAACGCCTGACGCTGAGCAGGTTCAATCTGTGAAAGAAACAGCTCTTCCACTGTGCTTTCGTAGATCTTCCACATCTTTTTACGGAGCACCCGGCCGGCATCGGTGATCGAGGCAAACGCCGCGCGACCGTCACCGTCCGAGCGGGAACGCACTACCAAGCCGTCCTTTTCCAGGCGGTCAACCAGGCGCGTGAGGTTATAGCGCTCGATGGCCAGCACATCGGCCAACTCATGCATGCGGCGCGTACCGTCGGGGCCACTTTCCAAGCCCCACAACGCGTCATACCAGGCATATGGCGGCAGGCCCGCCTCTGCCAGTCGACGCTCGATTTCACGGATGACCGTCCTGTGGGCCCTGACAAAACGAAACCATACATCAGGCTCTTTCGACGCCATGCAACACCATCCGCGGGAATTTCAAGAAGGTTGCAATAGTAGCCCATCCCGCGCTAGATTCCGCCATGTAGTTGCAATTGCAATTACTTATCGGCACTCCCACAAAGAGCCCGTCATACGAAATCCGCCTACCCTGGAGCCTCACATGACCCAGAACCACGCACTCAGACACGACGATGATCCCCTGGAGACACGCGAGTGGCTGGAGTCCATCGAATCGGTATTGTCCGCCGAAGGCCGCCCGCGCGCGCACTACCTGATCGATCAGTTGCTGGATTTCGACGTAGCGCGCCATGGCGACTTCCACGGGCGGGTCACCACGCCGTACGTCAATACCATCCCGGTAGACCGCCAGTTGCCCTACCCCGGCAACCTGGACATCGAACGCCGTACCAACGCTTTTATCCGCTGGAATGCGATGGCGATGGTATTACGTGCGGGCAAACACTCAGGTGTCGGTGGGCATATCGCGACCTATGCGTCAGCTGCCGTACTGTACGACGTAGGGTTTGACCATTTTTTCCGTGGCCGTACCGACAGAGTTGATGGCGACCTGGTGTATATCCAGGGCCACTCCGCCCCAGGCATCTATGGCCGGGCTTACCTGGAAGGCCGCATCAGCGAAGCACAACTCGACAACTTCCGCCGCGAGGCCGGTGGCGAGGGTATCTCGTCCTACCCGCACCCACGGCTGATGCCCGACTTCTGGCAGTTCCCCACCGTGTCCATGGGCCTCGGCCCGATCACCGCGGCTTACCAGGCGCGCTTTATGCGCTACCTGGAACTGCGTGGCCTCAAGCAACACCAGGGACGCAAGGTATGGGCCTTCCTCGGTGATGGCGAAATGGACCAACCGGAATCCTTGGCCGCCCTTTCCATGGCCGGGCGCGAGAAGCTCGACAACCTGATCTTCGTGGTCAATTGCAACCTGCAACGCCTGGACGGCCCTGTGCGCGGCAATGCCAAGGTCATCCAAGAGTTCGAAAGCCTGTACCGTGCCGCCGGTTGGAACGTTATCAAAGTGATCTGGGGCAGTGGTTGGGACGCACTGCTGGAAAAAGACCAGAGCGGCCTGCTGCGCCAGCGCATGATGGAATGTGTGGACGGCGACTATCAGAACTATAAATCCCAGAACGGCGCGTATGTGCGCGAACATTTCTTTGGCAAATACCCGGAGTTGCTGTCGTTGGTTGCGGACATGTCCGACGACGAAATCTGGAAGCTGTCACGGGGCGGGCATGACCCGGAAAAGGTCTATAACGCCTACGCCGCCGCCATGCGTCACAAGGGCCAGCCCACGGTGATCCTGGCGAAAACCGTCAAGGGCTTTGGCATGGGTGAAGCGGGTGAAGGCCAGAACATTAACCATCAATTGAAGAAGATGGGCGCTGATGCGGTAAGAGCTTTCCGCGATCGCTTTGGCCTGGACGTCACTGACGATCAACTCGCCGATATTCCCTACCTGAAGCCCGCCGCCGACAGCGTAGAAGCCCGCTACTTCGCCGCACGCCGCCAAGCATTGGGCGGCTACGTACCGGCGCGCAACAGCGCGGTCGAGCCGTTGCAGATTCCCGAACTGTCGGCCTTCGCCACCCAGCTCAAGGACACGGGCGAGCGTGCGATCTCCACCACCATGGCCTTTGTACGCATCCTGGGCACGCTGCTCAAGGACCCACACCTGAGCAAACTAATCGTGCCGATCGTGCCGGACGAGTCGCGTACCTTCGGCATGGAAAGCCTGTTTCGTCAGATCGGCATCCATTCTGCCGTAGGCCAGCTCTATACCCCACAGGACGCAGGGCAACTGAGCTACTACAAGGAAAGCAAGGACGGACAGATCATGCAGGAAGGCCTGAATGAATCCGGCGCCATTTCTTCCTGGATTGCAGCCAGCACGTCCTACAGCAACCATGGCCTGATGACAGTGCCCTTCTATATCTTCTACTCGATGTTCGGCTTCCAGCGCGTCGGCGACCTCGCCTGGGCGGCAGGCGACGCGCGGGCGCGTGGCTTCCTGCTGGGGGCCACGGCCGGCCGCACCACCTTGATGGGCGAAGGCTTGCAGCATGACGATGGGCACAGTCACATCCTGTCGTCGGTGATTCCGTGCTGCGTATCCTACGACCCGACGTTTGCCTACGAGTTGGCGGTAATCATCCGCGAGGGCATGCGGCGTATGTACGTGCAACAGGAGGATATTTACTACTACATCACCCTGCTCAACGAAAACTACCCACACCCGGCCATGCCCGAAGGCGTGGAAGACGGCATTCTCAAGGGCATGTACCGACTCAGTGCCAGCGACCAGGCCCAAGTGCAACTGATGGGCAGTGGCTCAATCCTGCGCGAAGTGATTGCAGCGGCTGAGCTGCTTGAAAAGGACTTCGGCGTGAGAAGCAACGTGTGGAGCGCAACCAGCCTGACTGAATTGCGCCGTAACGGCCATGAGGTGGAGCGCTGGAACCTGCTGCATCCGCAGAGCGAGCCGCGGGTGAGTTACGTCGAGCAATGCCTGGAACGGCAGACGGGGCCGCTGGTAGTAGCAACGGACTATATGAAGCTCCTCGCCGATCAGATCCGCCCTTTCGTCTCCGGCCGACGCTTTGTAGCACTGGGAACGGACGGCTTCGGGCAATCGGATACCCGTGAAACCCTGCGGGCATTCTTTGAAGTGGATCGGCACTTCATCGCGCTGGCGGCCTTGAAGGCACTGGCCGATGACGGCGTCATCGGCCGTGAAAAAGTCAGTGAAGCCATCAGCCGCTACGGGATCAACGTCGACAAGGCCAACCCCGCAGCCGTCTGAGTTACTGCCCAGGCGTCGGCAGGGGTGCAATCACCTCTGTCGGCGGCGGCAGGTCCGGGCGAGTAGGCGCCGGTGCAGGCTCTGCTTGCGGCACAATCGGAGCGGCCTCGACAGGCGGCGTGACAGGCTGAGAGCTAGCAGGCTGCGAGCTGGCAGGCTGAGAACCGGCTGGTTGCGAAACAGCGGGCTGCGAAACGGCTGCCGGTGCAGCGACCGGCGATGAGGTGGTCGGCGCCTCCTTCGGTGGCTCGACCTTCTCGGTAGCCGGTGCAGCCTTGGGCTCCGGCACCCCCAGCTCGGCTTTCGGCTTCTCAGGGCTACTCTCGGCCGGCTTCGCTTCCTGCGGCAGGAACACGTCCACCAGCGCAAAGTAACGCTCATAGAACTTCGGTGCCGATACGGTCTCACTCGCCACCTTCACCATCGAGTCATCGGTGGAGCCGATCGGCATCGACACCGAGCCCAGCACACCCACACCCAGGCTCGCGGAGTTGTTGACCTTCTTCAGCGCATACCGGTCCTGCAAGGCGTTGGCAAACATCGTCGAGTGATTGTTGCCCTTGCCATCATTGGCACACACCACATTGAAGCTGATCTGCATGTGGGTTTCGCCGGTTTGCTGGAAGCTCTTGTTGCCCACTACCAGTTTGGGATCGCTGCTGGTGATGATGTAGCCCTGGCTCAGCAGCGCCCGCCGCGCCGCCTCGCAGGACGCCGTGGCACTGACCGGATAATCACGGGAAAACGTACCGGAATCGTCGAAGTTCTCATGTTCATAAATAGCGGTCTTGGGCGACGAGCAGCCCGCGGCGCCCGCCAACACAAGCGCCAACCCGAGGCTACGCACGTGAAATGATGTCGACATCGAAAATCCTGAGAAAAACAGTCAGGGCGGTATTGTGCAACAGAACGAGACCTTGGCGCGCATATTCCTGTCGGTAAAACGTCACAGATCTACAGATCAAGCACCATAAAAAAACCCCCGGTCTTTTCAGGCCGGGGGCTTTTCATTCAAACCGTCATCAGAACTTCTTGATGTCAGCCTGGGTTTCCAACTGCTTACGGTACGCCGCAAAGTCTTGCTGGCCGATGCGCGAAGCGAGGAATCGACGGTATTGCGCCTTTTCTTCGTCCGACGGGGCTGCCGCTTCGTTGACGCCGTTCAGGCGCACGATCACCAGGCTGCCATCAGCCAGGGTCACGGTAGTGAACGTCGGCTTGTCCTTGCTCGCAGGCTTGGGCATACGGAACAGGGCTTGCAGCACTGCTGGATCAACAGCCTCGGCGTTACGGGTCGCCGCTTCGGTGACTTTCCAGGCCTGGCCGTCGACCGGTTGGTCCAACGGGGTCTTGCCGTCGCGCAGGCTGGCGATCACTTCGTCAGCGTGAGCCTTGGCCGCCGCGCTGGCGCGCTCCTTGGTCATCTGGGTGCGAATCGCCGCAGCAACACGCTCCAGCGGCAATTGCGCCGGCTTGAGGTGCTCTTTGGCACGCAGCACGATGACGGTTTCCGGGTCCAGCTCGATGGCGGTGCTGTTGGCACCCTCATCCAGCACTTCCGGGCTGAACGCAGCGGTGACCACGGCACGGTTGGCCGCGATACCTTCACCACCCTCACGGCCAAATGGCGCGGAGGTGTGCACGGTCAGCTTCAGGTCGGACGCCGGCTGAGCCAGGTCGGAGGCTTCGAAAGCCGCGTCTTCCAATTGCTTGGTGGCTTCGACAAAACGCTGTTCAACCTGTTGGGTCTTGAGCTCGCGGGTCAGCTTGTCTTTCAGGCTGGCAAACGATGGCACCTGCGGTGCTTCAACGCCCAACAACTTGATCAGGTGCCAACCGAAGGTGGTACGCACCGGGGCCGACACCTGGTCCTTGTTCAAGGCATACAGGGCAGTTTCAAAAGCCGGGTCATAGACGCCAGGGCCGGCGAAACCGAGGTCACCGCCATTGTTGGCCGAACCCGGGTCCTGGGAGAACTCCTTGGCCAGGGCTTCGAACTTCTCGCCCTTGGCCAGGCGCGCCTGGATTTCCTCGAGCTTGGCCTTGGCTTGCGCGTCGGTGGTCTTGTCGTTGACTTCAATCAGAATGTGCGCGGCGCGACGCTGTTCAGCGAGGTTGGCGGTTTCTTTCTGATAGGCAGCCTGCAGTTCATCGTCCTTGACGGTGACCTGGTCGAAGAAGGATGACTTCTTCAGTTCCAGGTAGTCGATGACCACCTGGTCCGGGGTCATGAACTCTTTGGCGTGCTGGTCGTAGTAAGCCTTGACCTCGTCGTCGGTGAGCTTCACCGCCGCAGGGTCGGCCTTGACATTCACGGTGGCGAAATCGCGGGTCTGTTTTTCCAGGCGGGCGAATGCGAGCACTTCGGCGTCGGTCACGAAACCGCTGCCGGCAATACCTGCGCGAACCTGGCCGATGAGCATTTCCTGGGTCAGCATCTGACGGAACTGCATACGGCTGTAGCCCAGCTGACGGATCACCTGGTCAAAGCGTTCGGGATTGAACTTGCCGTCCACCTGGAATTCCGGCGTCTGCAGGATGACTTGGTCCAAGGCTGCTTCGGAGAAGCCGAACTTGGAATTCGCAGCGCCTTGCAGCAACAGCTTGCGGTCGATCAGCCCTTTGAGGGCCGCATCGCGCAGCAATTTCTCGTCCAGCAGGGAAGCATCGAAATCCTTGCCCAGCTGTTGCATCAGCTGGCGACGTTGCATATCGACGGCCTGGCTCAGTTCGGTCTGGGTGATTTCTTCACCGTTGACCTTGGCCACGTCCTGCTTGTTGTTGGTCGAAGCCTGGAAAATGGCTTCGATACCGGTGAACGCCATCAATGCGACGATGATCCCGATAATGGTCTTGGCAATCCAGCCTTGTGAATTGTCCCTGATATTCTGCAGCATGCGTCCCCCAGAAACGGTTGAACTTCAAAATTAGGCAACCGTGGAGCGTGGGTAGAGTCCGGATAGAAGAAAGGCGCATCCGAGGATGCGCCTTCTCGTAACTGGCGGAGCGGACGGGGGTTTGAACCCACACCCCCGGCGTTGCGACCCGATGGATACCTGGGTCGGCTGTGCCGCTCCGCTGCCAGGCCAGACCTGCGTCTGACCCGGATAGGTAAGGCTTGAACGAGGCTTAGTTAACGGCTTCTTTCAGGGCTTTACCGGCTTTGAAACCTGGTTTCTTGGCAGCAGCGATTTGCAGTGCTTTGCCAGTCTGTGGGTTGCGGCCAACGCGAGCTGGGCGGTCAGTCACAGAGAAAGTACCAAAGCCTACCAGCACCACGGAGTCGCCGGCCTTCAGAGCGCCAGTGACGGATTCGATAACTGCGTCCAGCGCACGGCCAGCAGCAGCTTTCGGGATATCAGCGGATGCGGCAACAGCATCAATCAGTTCCGACTTGTTCACTCTAAGTCCCCTTATATATCTATTGAGTATGATTCTAAGTTTTTTGGTGAAAGCAAAAACCAGTGCTGAATGGCCTACAGACACTTAAGAGCCGCTTTATAACAAGGGCTCTAAAAATCTGTCAAGGAAGCCCCCAGGCTTAAACGCATTAATGCGTGCTAATTCTTTCCTTGGAATCAGACTCGCGTTTTTCATCCTTCGCGACAATCTCCGGAGCCACATCCGGCAAGGGCTCCGGCGCGTATTGCAGCGCAATTTGCAGGACCTCGTCAATCCATTTAACGGGTTTAATCTGAAGATCTTGCTTGATATTGTCAGGAATTTCCTTCAAGTCGCGGACATTCTCTTCAGGAATGATCACCGTCTTGATTCCACCCCGGTGCGCGGCCAGCAATTTCTCTTTCAGACCACCGATAGCCAGTACCTGACCACGCAGGGTAATTTCCCCGGTCATGGCCACATCCGCTCGCACCGGAATGCCGGTCAATGCCGACACCAGGGCCGTGCACATGCCTACGCCGGCGCTAGGGCCATCCTTCGGAGTCGCCCCTTCCGGCATGTGGATGTGCGTGTCGTGCTTCTCGTGGAAGTCCAGGGGGATGCCCAGGCTCTTGGCGCGGCTGCGCACCACGGTTTGCGCGGCAGTGATGGATTCAACCATCACATCACCCAGCGAGCCGGTCTTGATCAACTGGCCCTTGCCAGGGATCACCGCCGCTTCAATGGTCAGCAATTCGCCGCCCACCTGGGTCCAGGCCAGGCCAGTCACCTGCCCTACCTGGTCCTGCTGCTCAGCCAGGCCATAACGGAATTTGCGCACGCCCAGGAAGTGCTCCAGGGAGTCAGCAGTGACCTTGACGCAGAAGCGTTTTTCCAGCGCATGCTCCTTCACGGCCTTGCGGCAGATCTTCGCGATCTGGCGCTCAAGCCCCCGCACACCGGCCTCGCGGGTGTAATAGCGCACGATGTCGCGGATCGTCTCGACCTCAAATTCGATCTCGCCCTTTTTCAGGCCATTGGCCGAAATCTGCTTGGGCGCGAGGTACTTGACGGCGATGTTGATCTTCTCGTCTTCGGTGTAACCCGGCAGACGAATCACCTCCATCCGGTCCAGCAAGGCTGGCGGAATGTTCATGGAGTTGGAGGTGCACAGGAACATCACGTCGGACAGGTCGTAATCGACCTCCAGGTAATGGTCATTGAAATTATGGTTCTGCTCCGGGTCGAGCACTTCGAGCAAAGCCGATGCAGGATCGCCACGCATGTCGCTGCCCATCTTGTCGATTTCATCGAGCAGGAACAGTGGGTTGCGCACACCGACCTTTGTCATCTTTTGAATCAATCTTCCTGGCATCGAACCGATATAAGTCCGGCGATGACCACGAATTTCCGCCTCATCACGCACACCACCCAGGGCCATGCGCACGAATTTGCGGTTGGTGGCGTTGGCGATGGATTCGGCCAGCGAGGTTTTACCCACACCTGGAGGGCCGACCAGGCACAACACCGGACCACGAATCTTCTTCACGCGCTTTTGCACGGCGAGGTATTCGAGAATGCGTTCTTTGACTTCTTCGAGGCCATAGTGATCGGCGTCGAGGATATCTTCTGCACGAGCCAGGTCCAGGCGCACCTTGGTCTGGGCCTTCCACGGCACCTGCACCAGCCAGTCGATGTAGGAGCGAACCACGGTGGCTTCGGCCGACATCGGAGACATTTGCTTGAGCTTGTTCAGCTCGGCGGTGGCTTTGGCCAGGGCGTCTTTCGGCAGGCCGGCGGCATCGATACGCTTTTTCAGCTCCTCGATTTCGTTGTGGCCTTCCTCGCTGTCGCCAAGCTCCTTCTGAATGGCCTTCATCTGCTCATTCAGGTAGTACTCGCGCTGGCTGCGCTCCATTTGCTTCTTCACGCGACCACGGATGCGCTTCTCAACCTGCAACAGGTCGATTTCGCCATCCAGCAATGCCAGCACATGTTCAACGCGGGCGGCCAGGTCGATGATTTCGAGAATGTCCTGCTTCTGCTCGATCTTCAGCGCCATGTGCGCAGCCATGGTATCGACCAGGCGGCTTGGCTCATCAATGCTGTTGAGGGACGACAGGACTTCAGCCGGGACTTTCTTGCCCAACTGCACATACTGCTCGAACTGCGAGAGCAGGCTGCGTACAAACACTTCGGATTCGCGCTCAGGGGCTTCGACTTCGTCGATCAACGCGACTTCGGCACGCAGGTGACCATCCACCTCCATGAAACGCTCGACCGCGCCACGCTGCTCGCCTTCGACCAGCACCTTGACGGTGCCATCAGGCAGCTTGAGCAGTTGCAGCACGGTGGCAATGGTGCCGACGCGATACAGGGCTTCTTCGCCCGGATCATCATCAGCAGGATTCTTTTGGGCCAACAGCAGGATCTGCTTGTCGCCCGTCATCGCAGCCTCGAGGGCTTCGATAGACTTCTCGCGCCCCACGAACAGCGGGATAACCATGTGCGGATAGACGACGACATCACGCAACGGCAGGAGAGGCAATTCGCTGGTTGTCTTCATGATTTCGCCTCTATGACAGTTGAAAAATAAGCTTGGAGCCAAGATGGGGGCTGCATGCAAAAAAAACAAGCTCAATGCCAGCAGTTAAACGCATGAATACCTATGAATTTAAAAGCCGTCCTGAAAAACCACCCCAAAAGGCACACCAAAAACAAAGGGGCCCCGAAAGGCCCCTTGCTGGTACTGCAGCTGCAAAACGCTTACGCGTCCGGCGCAGCCTTTGCAGTCGGCTCACTGTTTTCGTAGATATACAGTGGCTTGGACTTGCCTTCGATAACGCTTTCGTCGATCACCACTTTACTCACCTCGGACTGCGAGGGGATCTCGTACATGGTGTCGAGCAACACGCCTTCGAGGATCGAACGCAGACCACGTGCACCGGTCTTGCGCTCCAATGCCCGCTTGGCCACTGATTTGAGCGCGTCGGTACGGAACTCGAGGTCCACACCTTCCATCTCGAACAGCTTGGCGTATTGCTTGGTCAGGGCGTTTTTCGGCTCGGTGAGGATCTGAATCAGAGCCGCCTCATCCAACTCGTCCAACGTGGCCAGGACCGGCAGACGGCCGACGAATTCCGGGATCAGACCGAACTTGACCAGATCGTCAGGCTCGACTTCACGCAGGGACTCGCCCACCTTCTTGCCTTCTTCCTTGCTGCGCACTTCCGCACTGAAACCGATGCCACCACGGGTGGAGCGCTGCTGGATGACCTTTTCGAGACCGGAGAACGCACCACCACAGATGAACAGGATGTTGCGCGTATCGACCTGAAGGAATTCCTGCTGCGGGTGCTTGCGACCACCTTGAGGCGGAACGGAAGCCACCGTGCCTTCAATCAGTTTCAACAGGGCCTGCTGCACGCCTTCACCGGAAACATCCCGGGTGATGGACGGGTTGTCCGACTTTCGCGAAATCTTGTCGATTTCGTCGATGTAGACAATACCCATCTGGGCTTTCTCTACGTCGTAGTCGCACTTCTGCAGCAGCTTTTGAATGATGTTCTCGACGTCTTCGCCCACGTACCCAGCCTCGGTGAGGGTGGTGGCGTCGGCGATGGTGAACGGAACGTTCAACAGGCGAGCGAGGGTTTCGGCAAGCAGGGTTTTACCCGAGCCTGTCGGGCCGATCAGCAAGATGTTGCTCTTGCCGAGTTCGACTTCGTCGCCCTTCTTGTCACGCTGGTTCAAGCGCTTGTAGTGGTTGTACACCGCTACGGCCAGAACCTTCTTTGCACGCTCTTGACCGATTACATACTGGTCAAGGATGCCGCTGATTTCTTTAGGCGAAGGCAATTTATGCGCGCTGTTCTCGGCCTGGGCTTCCTGCACCTCCTCGCGGATGATGTCATTGCACAGGTCGACGCACTCGTCGCAGATAAACACCGAGGGGCCGGCAATCAACTTGCGTACTTCATGCTGGCTTTTGCCGCAGAAGGAGCAATAGAGCAGCTTGCCGTTGTCCTCGCCGTTGCGGGTGTCAGTCATTCGTTCGATCCAAATCCGATAGGCTTGCAACACAAGATGAAGGCTTATGCGGGCTTTTTCAAGCCCGCCGGTGGTCGGACATGCCGACCAGCCCTATTTTGAGCGGCTTATATTAAGCGGGGCGCTTGTCGATCACTGCGTCGATCAGCCCGTATTCACGCGCGGCTTCGGCACTCATGAAATTGTCGCGGTTGGTGTCGCGCTCGATTTCTTCGAGGGTGCGCCCGCTGTGCTTGGCCATCAGCGTGTTGAGACGCTCACGAATAAACAGGATTTCCTTGGCGTGGATTTCGATATCCGACGCCTGGCCCTGGAAGCCGCCCAGTGGCTGGTGAATCATCACACGCGAGTTAGGCAGGCAGAAACGCTTGCCCTCGGCACCGGCAGTCAGCAGGAACGCGCCCATGCTGCACGCCTGGCCGATGCAAGTGGTCGATACGTTCGGCTTGATGAACTGCATGGTGTCGTAGATCGACATGCCCGCCGTCACCGAACCGCCTGGAGAGTTGATGTAGAGATGGATGTCCTTGTCCGGGTTTTCCGCTTCAAGGAACAGCAGTTGCGCACAGATCAGGTTGGCCATGTAGTCCTCTACCGGACCAACCAGAAAGATCACTCGCTCCTTGAGCAGGCGCGAGTAGATGTCGTAGGCGCGCTCGCCACGAGCAGATTGCTCGACAACCATCGGGACCAGGCCGCCGGCGGCCTGGATATCAGAGTTCTGCTGAATATAGGAATTACGGAACATGCTCTGCAGTTACTCCCAAATAGTCATGTCTTGAAAACGCATAAGCCAGCGCGAGGCTGGCTTATGGTTGTATTTCCAACGAGTTGGACAATCAGTCGGCTTGTGCTGCTTCCGCCGGCTTGACTGCTTCTTCGTAAGAGACCGCTTTGTCGGTCACCTTAGCCTTCTGCAGAACAGTATCCACAACTTGTTCTTCCAGCACAACCGAACGTACTTCGTTCAGTTGCTGGTCGTTCTTGTAGTACCAAGCCACGACCTGCTCAGGCTCCTGGTAGGCCGAAGCCATTTCCTGGATCATTTCGCGAACGCGATCTTCGTCAGGCTTGAGGTCGTGTTGCTTGACCACTTCAGCCACGACCAGACCCAGCACGACACGGCGCTTGGCTTGTTCTTCGAACAGCTCGGCCGGCAGTTGATCAGGCTTGATGTTGCCACCGAACTGCTGAACCGCTTGAACGCGCAGGCGATCCACTTCGTTGGACAGCAGAGCCTTAGGCACTTCGATCGGGTTGGCGGCCAGCAGACCGTCCATGACCTGGTTCTTGACCTTGGACTTGATGGCCTGACGCAGCTCGCGCTCCATGTTCTTGCGAACTTCGGTGCGGAAGCCTTCGATACCGGTTTCCTTGATGCCGAATTGAGCGAAGAACTCTTCGTTCAGCTCTGGCAGCTTAGGCTCGGAAACGCTGTTGACGGTCACGGTGAACTCAGCGGCTTTGCCGGCCAGGTCCAGGTTCTGGTAGTCAGCAGGGAAAGTCAGGTTCAGCACGCGCTCTTCGCCGGCTTTTGCGCCAACCAGGCCGTCTTCGAAACCCGGGATCATGCGGTTGGAGCCCAGCACCAGCTGAGTCCCCTTGGCGGAGCCGCCGGCGAACGCTTCGCCGTCAACCTTGCCCACGAAATCGATGTTCAGCTGGTCTTCGTTCTGGGCAGCACGGTCGGCCACTTCGAAACGGGTGTTCTGCTTGCGCAGGATTTCCAGCATGTTGTCCAGGTCGGCATCAGCTACGTCAGCGCTCAGGCGCTCAACGGCGATATCTTCAAAACCGGCAACGGTGAATTCCGGGAACACTTCGAATACGGCAACGTATTCCAGGTCCTTGCCGGCTTCCAAGGACTTAGGCTCGATCGATGGCGAGCCAGCCGGGTTCAGCTTGTGCTCGACAACGGCTTCGTAGAAAGAAGCCTGGATCACGTCACCTACAGCTTCCTGACGCGCATCGGCACCAAAACGACGCTTGATTTCGCTCATTGGCACTTTGCCTGGACGGAAACCAGCGATCTTGGCCTTCTGGGCAGTCTGCTGCAGACGCTTGTTGACCGCAGTCTCGATACGCTCAGCCGGCACGGTGATGCTCAGGCGACGCTCGATAGCAGTAGTATTTTCAACAGAAACTTGCATGGATATTCCTCGTTGCACAGACGTTAGCCGGCCATTTCCGACCCCAATCAAGGGCATGCATTCTAGTGGGTCAAA
Organism: Pseudomonas sp. R19M; assembly: GCF_050312585.1. Taxonomy (NCBI): domain Bacteria; kingdom Pseudomonadati; phylum Pseudomonadota; class Gammaproteobacteria; order Pseudomonadales; family Pseudomonadaceae; genus Pseudomonas; species Pseudomonas sp. R19M. The sequence continues at coordinate 2,859 of NZ_JBNPJV010000086.1, read as the reverse complement.
CTCAAGAAGTCACCCTACTGCAAATACGCCCGAAAACAGCCGGCAATTTATCGGTACGAAGGCACTGATGCCCCCCGCCCCGCTGACAAATACAGCCCATCACGCCAGGGCTCTGCGCCGCTCCTTCTATATATAGAGGAAGTCGTCATCCATCTCCCTGACGGCCCACCCCTCAGACGGGGCGGCAGGCAGTGCGGCATCATCGAGATACACAAATACGACGAAACGCCCTGCCCTTGCGACCCACTACCTGCAGTCGCGGAATATTCGAACCGCTGAAACCAAAAAAGGCGCCAGACTGTTAAATCTGGCGCCTTTCGAATATGGGGTGGACGAAGGGGATCGAACCCTCGACAACGGGAGTCACAATCCCGTGCTCTACCAACTGAGCTACGCCCACCATATAGCGCTACTTGTGCCAAAGCTGCCTAATGGCGCACCCGGCAGGACTCGAACCTGCGACCATCCGCTTAGAAGGCGGATGCTCTATCCAGCTGAGCTACGGGCGCCTTATTAATCTGTACTCTTGGAGGATTACAAACTAAGTGCTTCCAGCCTTGCAGAACAACTATTCTGCTCGACCTTCTTAACCAGTGCTAGGCTGTGCCCGACAAGTGCGACGAATAGTATAGAGAGCGTTGATACCCGTCAAATCTTTTTTGAAAAAAACTGATTTTATTTAAGGGGTTAGGGCAATTTGCAGACCAAGCGCCTTTGCCCTCACGTCACGGCGTGCGAGAATGCGCGCACTTTTCTTCCCCCTCTCGATGGTTAATCACGCGTAATGACTGCACAACTTATCGACGGCAAATCAATCGCCGCCAGCCTGCGCCAGCAGATCGCCAAACGCGTCACCGAGCGCAGCCAGCAAGGTCTGCGCACGCCCGGCCTCGCGGTGATCCTGGTCGGCAGCGATCCTGCCTCTCAGGTTTATGTCTCGCACAAGCGTAAAGACTGTGAAGAGGTCGGCTTTATTTCCAAGGCCTACGACCTGCCTTCCGAGACCACCCAGCAGGCACTGACCGACCTGATCGACACGCTCAACGACGACCCGGCCATCGACGGCGTCCTGCTTCAACTGCCACTGCCTGAGCACCTGGATGCCTCCAAGCTGCTCGAACGCATCCGCCCGGACAAAGACGTCGACGGCTTCCATCCTTATAACGTCGGCCGCCTCGCACAACGCATCCCGCTGCTGCGCCCCTGCACCCCCAAAGGCATCATGACCCTGCTGGAAAGCACCGGTGTCGACCTGTACGGCCTCGATGCCGTGGTCGTCGGCGCGTCCAACATCGTCGGCCGCCCGATGGCCATGGAACTGCTGCTGGCCGGTTGCACCGTGACCGTCACCCACCGCTTCACCAAGGATCTCGCCGGCCACGTCGGCCGTGCCGACCTGGTGGTGGTCGCCGCCGGTAAGCCGGGCCTGGTCAAGGGTGAGTGGATCAAGGAAGGCGCCATCGTGATCGACGTCGGCATCAATCGTCAGGAAGATGGCAAGCTGGTCGGTGATGTGGTCTACGAGACCGCCCTGCCCCGCGCCGGCTGGATCACTCCAGTGCCAGGGGGCGTTGGCCCGATGACTCGTGCCTGCTTGCTGGAAAATACGCTGTATGCAGCAGAAACCCTGCACGACTGATAACCAGCCGTACTGAAAAAACCCCGCCTTATCGCGGGGTTTTTTATTGCCGCCGCTAAAACACTTTTTTCTTTACTTTTAAGTACTTTCGTCCGGGTTTAGAAGAACATTCGACAGTTATTGAGCCATACTCCTAAAATGTAACGGCATTTATCATAAAACCCGTTTCCGAACGGTATTTCCTTACTTTTTAGCGAGTTCACCCGCGTGAAAATTCGTCTCTCTATTGTCAGCCTATTTTTTGCATTTACAGGCACCTTCGCGCACGCAGCCGAAACCACCCAGGCCCCGCGTGATACTTCCAAACTGCAAATCGCCTCCGGCAGCGCCATGCTGGTCGACTTACAGACCAACAAAGTCATCTATTTCAGCAACCCCGACGTGGTGGTACCCATCGCCTCCGTGAGTAAATTGATGACCGGCCTGGTGGTGCTGGAAGCCAAGCAGAACATGGACGAATACATCGACATCAACATCAAGGACACGCCGGAAATGAAAGGCGTGTTCTCCCGTGTGAAAATCGGCAGCGAAATGCCGCGTAAAGAAATGCTGCTGATTGCCCTGATGTCCTCGGAAAACCGCGCAGCTGCTAGCCTGGCTCACCACTACCCGGGCGGCTACCCCGCGTTTATCGCGGCAATGAACGCCAAGGCCAAAGCGCTGGGCATGACCAGCACCCACTATGTGGAACCCACCGGCCTGTCGATTCACAACGTGTCCACCGCCCGTGACCTGAGCAAGCTGCTGGCCTATGCGCGCAAGTTTCCAATGCTCAGCCAGCTCAGCACCACCAAAGAAAAGACCGTGTCGTTCCGCAAACCCAACTACACCTTGGGCTTCTCCAACACCGACCACCTGATCAACCGCGCCAACTGGGATATCAAGCTGACCAAGACTGGCTTTACCAACCAGGCCGGCCACTGCCTGGTGCTGGTGACGAGCATGGGCAACCGCCCGGTTTCATTGGTGATCCTGGACGCCTTCGGCAAATTCACCCACTTCGCCGATGCCGGTCGTATTCGCAACTGGGTCGAGACCGGCAAGAGCACGTCGGTGCCGGACGTCGCGTTGCGCTACAAGGCCGACAAAAACCTGAAGAACCGCCCGATTGCCGCAGAGGTGCGCCGCTAAGCCCCCCGGTAACCACAACCGAACTCTTGTAGTGAGCGGGCTTGCCCCGCGCTGGGTGGCGCAGCCGCCCCAACAAGAACGCCGCGGTG